>CAZXGV010000016.1:0-24019 GCA_964640575.1 uncultured Dysgonomonadaceae bacterium | reverse complement strand
TATTAATGCAGTTTTCATTCAATAGTCCACACTATTTTTCTTGCACTTGGACTTCTGCTTAGATATAACAGTTTATGAGAGCTAATAGAGTAGTAGTTTTAATCATAGTTTTCTTCGAATTCACTAGAGTCAGCATTGCACTGCCAACTTTAACAGACCTAACTGAAGTGTATAACTATCGGGCACAACCTAATTGTATAGAAATGGTATGTGCTCGTATTGGTAATTTCATCAAGACTCGTAGCGAAACCAAATTGACGAAGCAAATAGGAACAAAAGAGAGTTCCAATGAAGATTTGCTCACTCTAAACCCGCACCAAGATGCTTCTGCTGAAAACATGATTGTGTTTGATGATGCTTCCGCATTAACTATTTCTACACGAGTTTGGTTCATCTTGTTATCAGTATTTGCTGTTGGGGCTTTTATTGGAGCATGGTTTGTTTTCTATTTTTCTAAACGAAAAATTTACTCAATATTGCAGGAGGAAAGGATTTATTATCTCGATTATCCACCCTTGAAAGCGGAAAAATCTATTTTTCATTACATCACACTGTTCCATGTATTGAAGCGACGAAAGGATTCTTATAAAAGACTCAATCTTCAACTGCGGAAGGAAATGGAACAATTAGAGTCTGAAAATGATGAATTAAAAAGTAAATCGTAGAATGTTGTACAACCAGATTTGATAAACACAAAGTAATTTGAAGTTTATCAGCAAAGAGTTTCTTAAAATAGTTTTTTTATGAGAGCACCTGCTAAAGGGTGCTTTTATATTTGATGTACTCTTATTTATAATAAAACACTGCTTTATATGCAAGATGATAGTAAAGAGAAAAACCAAAATCAAAAAGTCAAAAACGAAAGTTTGAAGTGCTTCTCTCGTGTCGAGTTGTTGCTAGGTAGAGACACATTAGAGTGTATTGCATCTAAGCGGGTCATACTGTTTGGAGTTGGGGGTGTAGGTAGCTGGTGTGCCGAAGCACTGGTGAGAAGCGGTGTAACACGCCTTACAATGGTAGATCCAGACTGTGTGAATGCTTCGAATATAAACAGACAGTTGCCAGCTACTCAAAACACCATTGGAGAGCTGAAGGTGGAAGTTTTAAAGAAGCGATTGCTTGAAATAAACCCCAATGCTCAAATTGAAGCTTTAGCTCAAATTTACACCGAGGAAACATCAACTTCATTCAATCTGCATCACTACGACTACATAATAGATGCCATAGATACTCTTACACACAAAGCTCACTTGCTATTGGAAGCTTGTAAAACGGATGCAAAAGTATATGCATCCATGGGGGCAGGGCTCAAAATGGACCCTACACGCATACATATCACTGAGTTTTGGAAAGTGAAAGGGTGTAAGTTGGCAGCGGCGTTGCGGCAGAGATTTAGGAAAACCGAGAAGCCTTCAAAAAAAATTCAGTGTGTCTATAGCGAAGAGATGTTGCAAAACAAGGGAGACAACAGCGAGATTGAAGAGATTGAAGAGAGAGAAGAGGAAGGAATCATAAGTCACTACAAACCACATGTCAATGGAACAATTTTACATATTACCGGTACATTTGGGTTTATGTTGGCAAGTTTAGTTATCAACGATATTAATGAAAGATGCACTGTAAGAATAGAACGTGAGTGAGGGATAAGCTATTTAATCTCCAATCCCAACTCATCTTTAAGCTTGTTTAGGGCTGGATTTTGTCTTGCCATTTCTTGGAAGATTTCTTGAGATGTAAAAGGTTTATTATTTACAATAACTTTAGATATTACGATTTTCATCTCAATGAAATCGTTTTTTAGCTTATCTTGCAACCAATCAAGAATCGATCGTATATTATTATCTAAATACTCTTTGTTGATATCGGTGTTTACTGTTACTTCAAAAACAACGTCGTTCACTTTCTTAGGTAAATAGAGCGACATGGTGTTTTTAAGCAGTCTTTCTTCCGATAGGGTCTCCGTGTATTCTTTCCAGGCTTCGATTAGTGCCTCTTCAGTAAAGTTGTTGTTCCTTTTCTTGTCCTTTTGTTGGGGCTCGTCGTTCTCCTCCTTTTCGTCTTCATCAACTGTGGTGATGGATACACCATGATTGGCTATCGAGAAAGTTCTGGGTCTCCTTGAAGAACTCCTTTGCCCTGGTTTACCCCTCTCCTTTTTTTCTTCGATGGGCTTCTCCGTTTCTTGTTCCTCTTTGTAAGGCACATAATGAGGATCGCGTTCTGTGAGTCGACTATCCTCCTTTTCCTCAGTTTTATCTACTTGCTTTGCGGTCTCCTTTTTAGGCTCATCTTGTTTAGCTTCGGGAGCTTTTGCTTCAACTTGTTTTGCAGGTATTGCAGTCGGTTTTTCCTTTTCAGCCACATGTGTGCGAGTGGTTTGCGATGCATCTATTTGTTTGATAGATGTAGTTTTCTTATCATCCTCCCCCACCCCATCCGATAGTTGACACATACGAATAAAGGCTAACTCAAGCAACAATCGTTTGTTTTTGCTTACACGATAATTGAGATCACACTCATTGGCTATTTCAATGGCTTTATACAAGAAGTCGTTAGAACATAGCTTTGCAGTTTCTATGTAGCGCTTCTTCACAGATTGACCAACCTCAAATAGCATTACTGAACGAGGGTCTTTACTAATCATCAGGTTGCGGAAGTGTGATGCCATTCCTGAAATTATGTGTTGCCCTTCAAATCCATGATTAAGAATATCATTAATAATAAGCAAGCTGTCCACAACATTTCCTTGCAGAATGGCATCGGTGAGTTTAAAATAGTACTCATAGTCCAACACATTCAGATTATCTATCACAGCTTTGTATGTGACATTGCCTCCTGTGTAGCTCACAGTTTGATCAAAGATGGACAATGCATCGCGCATTCCCCCATCAGCCTTTTGCGCAATGATGTTTAAAGCTTCTTCTTCTACAGTTACATTTTCTTGTCCGGCAACATAGTTCAGATATGTTACAATATCGCTCATGTTGATTCTATTAAAATCATACACCTGACAGCGCGACAAAATTGTAGGAATAATCTTATGCTTTTCTGTTGTTGCCAAAATAAAGATGGCATGCTTAGGTGGCTCCTCCAATGTTTTTAAAAACGAGTTGAACGCTTGCGTCGAAAGCATGTGAACCTCATCAATGATATATACTTTATATTTACCAATTTGAGGAGGTATGCGCACTTGATCTATCAAATCTCGAATATCTTCGACAGAGTTGTTAGAGGCAGCGTCCATTTCATGGATGTTGTACGAGCGATTTTCATTGAACGCAACGCACGACTCACACGTATTGCAAGCTTCATGTTCGGGAGTCAGATGGAAGCAATTAATTGTTTTCGCGAAAATTCGCGCACAAGTAGTCTTCCCCACCCCACGAGGTCCACAAAATAGATAAGCATGTGCCAGCTTGTTGTTCGAGATAGCATTTTTCAATGTTGTTGTCAGTGCATCCTGTCCGATAACTGATTTAAAAGTAGCTGGGCGGTACTTCCGTGCCGAAACAATATAATTGTCCATAGTAGATTAATTTTGAACTACAAATCTAGTAAAAAAAAATGACTTTATAGGAAGGATTGATAGGTGCAAATTTGATGAAAATATTGTTACTTATTAAACCAGACTATTTCGGGCTATAAATTTAAGTATTTCAACTCTTTCATAGTTTGAAAGGAATAAAATTCAAGATAAAACATGAAAAACAGGGTGTAGTTTACTTTCTTCTAAGATTTAACTTTTTGTCTGTGAAGATTTATTTCAATTTATTTTGTAAAGAGAGGTTAAGTTGTTACTTTTGTCACTGTCCTTACTGATGGTTTTTAGTTATCATTACAAGCAAGGTGTATAGATTGTAATATGTCTCATTCCAAACAGTTTGCAAAATTATTTTTTTTAGCACTGTTATTGGGTAGTTAAAGGTTTCTTTTGTTAGATATATGTAAATTATGCTTTAAGGAATATTGCAAGTCATTAAAAAACTGCTTAGACAAGCTCTCAATTATGAAATCGTTTATATTTTTATTTCTATCTCTATCAATCGTGTTGCTGTTATTCCTCTTTACTGGCTGTGGATTGTATAAGTCTGATTCAGTCGTTAATCAGGCTTTTGATGATTTGGATAATTCAATTCTAGTGCAAAACCACAATCCCAATTTTCCGCTAAAAGAAATCCCAGAATCAATTGAAGATAAAAAAGAGCGTGCAATCTACTTATCGAAACACTATTGGGAATTGTTTCCATTTGAAGACACTACGCTTATCAATCAGCCTGAAGTTACGGAGCAAGGGTTCGTGGACTATATCCATCTATTGAATTATATTCCTTTCAAACATGCGAACAGATCGATAAAATACTTGTTTGTGAAGGCACAAGCAGACTCTTCCATGTATGCGCACTTTGCTTCACTCTTTGAGAAATACTATTACAATGCCGACTCTCCATTTCGAAACGAAGAGTTGTACATACCTGTGTTGGAAACGATATTAAAAATGGGAAAGTTGTCCGAAACAGATTATGAAAAATATGATTTTCAAAAGGATATGATTCATAAGAACAGAGTAGGCACTAAAGCAGCAAACTTTGTATATACACTACCCAATGGCGACTGGAAAAGATTGCATGCTCTCAAGAGCAACTATGTGATACTCTTTTTTAGTGAGCCTCAATGTCCTAACTGTATCGAGGTTGCTAATGGAATAAATGATTCTGAAATATTGAAAAGAGTATGTTCCCGCAACAGTTTCAGCAGAACCATGCTTTGTGTATTAAACATTTATCCAAAATCAAATACTCCTCTATGGCAAGAATCCTTATCGTCTATGCCACAAGAGAATTGGATACATGCGTACGATAAGGCTAAAGTTTTAATCAACAAACGTGTTTACAACCTCAAAACATTACCAACAATCTATCTACTGGATAAGAACAAACGAATTATTCTTAAAGAAACTTCGTTAGATGAGATAGAGAGCTTTTTCTTATCGAAAGAGTGAGATTTAAATAAAAAGTCTATTTTTAGTAAACATCTGTTCTAAATACAGAAGCAACACAGGGTTTACGGTTTTTATTACAGGAGTTACACAAATTCTTTCTTCAACTGTTCCACCCATTTAGTTAGACGCTCTTCTGTCTCGTCATATTCGTTGTCTTCATCGAGGGCAAGTCCTAGCCATTTACCATCTACCACAGCTTGAGAGTCGTCGTAAGTATATCCTTCATCAGGAGTTTCACCCACAATCTTCACTTTGTCTTTCAATTCCTCGTGCAGTAGATATATCGATTCGGCAAATGAGTCAGAGAACGAAGCACTGTCCCCCAATCCAACTATAGCAACTGTTTTGTCTGTAAAGTCCATTTCCGAGGAAAATGTAGGCAAAAAGTCTTCCCAGTCTTCCTGCAAATCTCCTATCCCTGTAGTTGAAGTGCATAATATTAAATATTGATACGATTGAATTTCTTCAATCGATACGTCTACAACATTATAGATATCCGCCTCGTCGTTCAGCATTTGTTTTATTCTGCCTGCAACTGATTCTGTGTTTCCAGCGGAACTTCCATATAGTATGGCTATTTTATTCATTGTATGTTATTTTTTTTAAGTTTAGTATCGAAAATGAGTTATACCAAATATGAACACGAAATTACAACAATTGTTTGCTTGTTTACTTCCAACAATATGTCAGAAGCGATTTGTATCTTGTTTTCATTCCATAAAAGTAACCAAATATTGGATATACTCAAAAAAACAATTACTTTTGCATTACAAATTTAATTATTTTGGCGCGATAGTTCAATGGATAGAATAGGAGTTTCCTAAACTTTAGATCCGGGTTCGATTCCCGGTCGTGCTACTTTTTTTATATTACTCTACCAACAACTCCCCAATTTTTGCTTCTGCTACATCAGGTTTCAAGTGATAACCTTTGTCAACAATTGCTCCCTGCTTGTTTATTAGAAAACTGTAAGGTACACCCTTAAAGTCAAATCCTTTTTGCATATTTATAGTTTGCTCTTCTGTTAAAGAATAGTGTTGTCCTGCTAATTGCTGTTCTGCAAGTATTGTTTTCCATGTTTTTTCCTCTGGATTAAGACACATAAAAACAAAAGCAACATCTTTACCATTCATTTTTCCCATCAAGTTTTTAGCACTTGGCATATCTGCGATACAAAACCCACAGGTAGTGGTCCAGCAGTTTATATATATAACTTTACCTTTGTTGTTAGAGACGATTGAATCCACTATTTCCTTAGCAGATGTACTCTTTATTTCTTTAAAGATAGTGTTTGGTGCAAACGTTGGGTTTTCCCATTTCTCTTTTAATTCTCTATATTGTTTCAATAGTGGTTCTATTAAAAACGGTTCTGTAATAGTTGCTCTAAAGAAAGGTTCATATTTTTCAAATATACTTATGTCTGAAAACTTGAATCTAAGATTTAATAAATCAGTTAATACCATTTGCCTTAAAAGTGGGTCAGGAGTATGCTCTATTAATCTTTTTAGTGTTAGCGAGTCTGTTCTTTCATATGAAACATCTATAGACTCACCTGTTTTAGTTTGTCTTTTTGTTTCTTCTATGAGAACTTGTTCCTTGTGGATAAATCTAAAATTGGTTATAAAGTTTGATAAAGCATGACCACTTATAAGCATTTCATTTGTGATGGGTAGTCTCGATAAAAGGGCATTATAATAATCATCAGGTACACCCCACTCATTGTTGTTTAGATTGTTGTATCTTAAATGATCCATTGGGTATGATGCTAAGGCATTGTAATAATCTTGTTCAATATATGTTTTAGCCCAAGCCTGTACTTCCTTATTTGGGGATACTTCTTCTTCAAAACTACTGTACAAAGTGTCAGCTCTTCGTTGTAATGTATCCAGATACATCAGGTATTGGTCAACTTCGTACTCTTTTTTCGCTATCTTTTTTGAATTCCAGTCACTGGATAGTGGATTGGAGTAATACATCTGTTGAAACTTACCCGCTTGCAAGTTGCTTTCAGCTGCATCTCCACTAAACTCTGCTGTTTTAATTATTTCAGAGGGATCGTTAGTCGAACCATCAAATATTAGATGTATGCTATCTCCTGGATGTGATAAGATCAAAAATCTTCTTTTATGTCCAATCCAAATGTCTGTAGGGATATAACTTTCAAAGGATGTTTTAAAGTTACCTTGACTGTCTAAGTCGGCACTTCTCTGTAATGATTCTAAACCTATTCGGTTAACAGCCAGCCCAACTCTGGGGTTATTAGGGTCGTAGTTTTCTACTTTTCCTGTTATTATAACTTGTTTAGGTATATCTAAACTCTTTTCATTGTTGATGCATGCAGCCAGAATTAGAAGCGCGAAAAGATAAATTGTTTTTTTCATATCTTTATTTTGTTAGGAGTGCTATCCCATTTATAAAATGTTTTATTTCAACCTTTTCTCCAACTCCTCCCTCACTTCTTCGGCGGTAGGGTCTATCGCAATAATTGTTCCATCACTATCAATAAGAAATATTTTCCCACCCGAATTATCAATTCCATACTTATTCCAAATCCCGTTTTGCTTATCTAATTCAAGCAATTGGAGCCAGGACCATTTTTCTTTCTCCAAAAAAGAAATCAATCTATCAGTGTTGTCAAATTCACCTGCTACACCCACAATTGTAAACCCCTTGTCTCTGTATTCTTCATATATTGGAATCATCGTTTTACTTTTAGCTATACAGGGTCCGCACCAAGTAGCCCACAAATCTAATAGAGCAACCTTCCCCTCTATTTCATCAGACAGTTTTACGATGTTACCTTCTAAGTCGGGAGCAGAGAAGTCCACAAACTGTTTCCCAACTTTGATTCCATCAATAGCATTTATAAGATTTAATGCCAGCTCATTATATGGGTGGTTGGGATGAGCTTCAGAAAGCTTTTCATAGTTATTTTTTACAACATCTAAATCAATGGATTCTTTAAAATATTGGAGGTTATTCAAAAGGAACGAATAAGAAACTAAATTGGGATGTGTGTTAATATAGTGTTGTTGGTATTCTTTTGTTTCTTTGTAAATAATATCTTGCTGGTCACTTATTTTTTTTGCAGCCAGAGTCATGTCTAATCCTCCTTCTCTCAACTGCTCCATCTTTCTGAAAAGTGGAACTTTCTCATCTTGAGACTCAGCTGCATCAAGTTTTGCGATTATTCTTTTCATCTCATCAGAATTATACTCATCTCTATCAAAGAGTAAATCCATACTATCTCGAAGGGGTTGAAGTCGTTTCTCGAACTTAGTATCATACCCTTCTATAAACTTTTTATACTCGGCGTTTAACTTTCCTCCTTTGACACTGTTTTTATCAAACTCTTCTTCAGGATATATTGTTAAATCAATCTTTTCGTTTTCTAAATATAACTGCATATATCTGCCTCCTCCTCTTTCTCTCATTTCACCAAAAAACAGATTTACAGCTTCTGGATGTTGAAGTTTAGCTTCGTAATTGAACTTACCCTCCAACACTGGTATTTCAATTATAGAATCAAACCTTGGGTCTTGTCCTGGTTTTACCAATATGATGGACTTCGTGTCTGCATCTATTACTGTTCCATTAATCTGTAAAGTCTTCTCTTGTTTGGGAGAACAGTTAAAGAGGGTTGCTGTAAATAGTAGTAGTGCTAATTTTGATGTTGCCTTCATAGCTATTTTAATGTTTTGATGAAAAATAATCTTTCATAACAAGACTGATTTATTTTATAATTAAAGTGTTTTCATAGCAAGGTCGTCTTAACCCTTCAAAAGTAGTTAACATCCCCCAGCAAACCAACTAATTGCTAAAGAATATTCATAAATATTATTTGTTAGTTGGTGTGGACATGTTACCTGCCTCTTCTCCTTTATTAAGATAAGAGAAGGGACTTATCTCTCAATAAATCCCTTCTCTTAAATATTATTATTAGTTTGCTTCTGCTATTTCACCCTATCCAATGGCAGTTTATAGGTCGGATCTTCTAATACATTCACCTGAATAATCTTATCTGCATTCTTCAGCAATCCTTGGCAGTCTTTGCTCAAGTGTTTCAATTGTACTTTTTTACCCACTTTCATGTAGCGCTCTGTTAGCTTATTGAGTGACTCGATGGCTGACATATCTACTATCCGACTCTCTTTAAAGTCAATTACCACCTCCTCGGGGTCGTTCAGCACATCAAACTTTTCGTTGAATACCGCAGTTGAGCCAAAGAAGAGAGGTCCGTATATTTCATAGTGTTTCACTCCATTTTCGTCGATGTGTTTTCTTGCTCTAATGCGTTTGGCATTGTCCCAAGCAAATACGAGTGCCGAAATGATAACTCCTACAAACACCGCTAACGCTAAATTGCCTAATACAACAGTTACAACTGTAACTACTACTATCACAAACACGTCCGACTTGGGCATTCTGTTGAATGTCCGTAAACTAGACCATTCAAAAGTGCCAATTGCCACCATTATCATCACGCCTGTGAGTGCAGCCATTGGTAATTGCTCTATCACACCTGAACCAAACATCACAAACATTAGCAGTGCCAATGCAGCTACAATTCCAGATAAGCGAGCTCTTGCACCTGATGATATATTAATCAAACTTTGCCCAATCATTGCACAACCACCCATTCCTGAAAAAACTCCAGAAAACATATTAGCTACACCCTGTGCCACGGCTTCTTTGTTGCTACTACCACGGGTTTCCGTCATTTCATCCACAATATTCAGTGTCAATAAACTTTCAATGAGTCCCACTGCTGCCATAATAGCAGCATAAGGGAAGATGATTCTTAATGTTTCAAACGTAAATGGAACATTGGGTAGGTGAAAGGGAGGAAAACCTCCTCGAATAGAGGCAATATCACCGACAGTGTGTGTATCGATACCAAAAGCTATTACTAATCCAAACACAGTAAGGATTGCTACAAGCGATGCAGGAACTACTTTGGTTATTTTAGGCAACCCCCAGATAATAAGCATTGTTAGCATTACCAATCCAAGAAGCACATAGAGGGGTGTGCCTGTCAACCAACTGCCCGAAGGATCTTTAAACTGGTCAAGTTGCGCCATGAAGATGATTATTGCTAGTCCGTTCACAAAGCCAAATATAACAGGTTGTGGTACAAGGCGCATAAATTTTCCCAGCCTTAACACGCCTGCCAACACTTGAATAATACCTGCCAACACCACTGTGGCAAATACATACTCCACACCGTGAGAGATAGCCAAGGCTACAATCACCACAGCCACTGCTCCTGTTGCGCCCGATATCATGCCAGGGCGTCCTCCAAGGATTGAGGTTACGAGTCCCATCACAATGGCTGCATAGAGTCCAGTTAAGGGTGAGAGTCCAGCAATTAGAGCAAATGCTATTGCTTCGGGAACTAAAGCCAAGGCTACTGTTAGCCCTGACAATATTTCCGTTTTATAATTGATTTTCTCTTTAAAATTGAAAATACTTAAAACCTTATTCATTATGTAAATTAGTTTTATATGTCAAGCGTTTTTAAAACCTTAAACATATAGTCATTTGTTATTATGTAGCGTTGATAAACTTACGCTCACTAAGCGTTTTGGATAAAAGCAGTATGTTAATTGTTGGCATGCTTTGTGATTACAATCGACTATTGTCTGATTGATATGCTTTTACCTACCTTTTTTTAGAGGCGCAAAAATAGTGCTATTAAATGACAATTGGAAATAAAGGAAAGAGAGAGTGCTATTTTGTGAGCGTCTAAATTCCTATTTCCTTGCAATAAGCTTTGTTTCGTGGTCAAGAGAAACGTCTTCCTCTTTAGTGTGTTTTCAAGCGTAACAATCTATACACTATGCATAAATTGAGGGTGACCGTCCTACTCTATTTTATTTTTCTGCTGAAATTTTATTATCTTTGCAGGTTCAAAAATAAAACGAAATTAAAAAATGGCATTACAATGCGGTATTGTTGGACTTCCTAATGTGGGCAAGTCCACCCTTTTCAATTGTTTATCGAATGCAAAAGCGCAAGCAGCTAACTTTGCATTCTGCACTATAGAACCTAATATTGGAGTAATAACTGTTCCTGATGAACGAATAGACAAATTATCGGAGATAGCTAAGCCACAGAGGATACAGCCCACTACAGTAGAGATTGTGGACATAGCAGGCTTGGTGAAAGGTGCTAGCAAAGGCGAAGGACTGGGAAATAAATTTCTTGCTAATATTCGCGAAACAGATGCGGTGTTGCATGTGTTGCGCTGTTTCGACGATGAAAATATAAGTCATGTTGATGGGAGTATAAACCCTGTAAGAGACAAAGAAATTATTGATGTTGAGTTGCAGCTTACCGATTTAGAGACAATTGAGACACGTATTGCACGCGTAGAGAAGTTGGCAAAAACAGGACAGGATGTGGATGCAGTCAGAGCGTTGGATGTGTATACTAAAATTCAAGCAGCGCTGTTGAGGGGAGAATCTGCACGTACTGTTGAATTTGACAACAAAGAGGATATCAAAATTGTGAATGAACTCTTTCTTTTGACCACCAAACCAGTGATGTATGTTTGCAATGTGGATGAGGAGAGTGCCGCAAGCGGCAACAAGTATGTAGAGCAGGTGCGTGAAGCTGTGAAGAATGAGAATGCACAAATTATTGTGGTAGCTGCCAAGACTGAATCCGAAATTGCTGAGTTGGAGACATACGAAGACCGCCAAGAGTTCCTTTCAGAGCTTGGTTTAGAAGAGTCGGGGGTTAACCGATTGATTAAATCAGCTTATCGATTGCTCAATCTTAAAACATACTTCACTGTTGGACCACTTGAAGTGCGTGCATGGACTTTCGAAGATGGATGGAAAGCTCCACAATGTGCGGGTGTTATACACTCTGATTTTGAGAAAGGTTTCATTCGTGCCGAAGTAATCAAATACGAAGACTTTATCAGCTATGGCTCTGAGAATGCAGTCAAAGAGGCGGGCAAGATGAGTGTGGAAGGGAAAGAGTATGTGGTGCAGGATGGGGATGTGATGCATTTTAGATTTAATGTCTGACTTTTAGCAAACAGTTTGCTTCTCTCTAAAGCGTTAAGCCGCAAGGAGGATTATATAGAATAGAGTAGGGGGTGCCGCTTTTGTGCACCCCTTTCTGTATTAAAGAGCTTTTTGTAATTCATTTCTCTTTAGTACTGTTACTTTACGCTTATCAATCGAAATAATTTTCTTTTCCACCAACTCACTAATTGTGCGTGATAGGGAAGGGCGTTGCACGCCAAAGTATTCAGCCAACTGTGTGCGGTTTCTTTTCAGAATAAAGCTGTCTTTCTCTTCTGTGGTGTGCTCCAATATAAAGAGCGACAATTTACCTTTAAGACTTTTGATGGATATCATCTGTAGCTTTTGTGACAAAAACACAATCATATTGGAGTTCAATTTCAAGAAATTGGTCAATAAAGCTTCATTGCTCATCATTTCGCTTAGCCACACTTCTTTTGGTATCAATAGGAAGTGACACTCTTCAAGGGTAATTACATCCACTGGAAATCTGTTGTTGTGTGCAAACATAAATGCAGGAGCCAAAGGGCGAACGGCATCAATAAACTCTATTTCTAATAAATTGCCCTCTTGTGTAATCATTTCGGTGCGCACAGTTCCTTTCACCAAGAGATAGAGATGTTTTATCTCATCGCCTTGTCGAGCCACACTTTGTCCTTTCTCAACTATCTTTTTGTGGCTCACCAAGCGAGTCAAGAGAGCCTTTTGTTCTGTGTTGTCTATTTCTGCAAATAGCGGACATGAAGAGATATCGTAATCTAACATACTCAAATATTTAACCGTTGATACACTCTCAAAGATAGATAAGTTAACTGCTTTCTCAATCAAATAAGAGTTAATTATTGAAAGTGTAACTTAGGTTACACCTTTTGAATATCATATTAGATACATTTGCAATCCAACAAAGAATAATACAATTTAGAAACTAAAAAAAGAATAGCAGTATGAACAATATGTTTTGTTTTCAATGTCAAGAAACCTCTAAGAACGAAGGTTGCACCGTGAGAGGTGTGTGCGGAAAAACTGCAGATGTAGCCAACATGCAAGATTTGTTGATGTATTTGTGTAAAGGGATTTCACACTACACAGTGCGCTTGAGAGCGAATGGGGTAGAGGTGCCCGAAATAAATAAATTTGTTGTAGACAGTTTGTTTATGACCATTACCAATGCCAACTTCGACTTAAACAGGTTTAAACAACGCATGCATATTGCCTATGAAATGCGCAATACTGCAAAGAGTAAATTGCAAGAGCTGGGCGTAGACATCGATGATATCACCTATTCGGGCTCACATTGGATGGGCAAATCGGAAGAAGAGATGTTTGACAAAGCTATTGAAGTGGGTGTGTTGGCAACAGAAGACGAGGATATTCGTTCGTTGCGCGAATTGACTATCTACGGACTCAAAGGAATGGCAGCTTATGCAGAACATGCTCACAATTTAGGTTATGAAGACAATGACATACATGGCTTCCTACAGCAAGCATTAGTAGATACCACGAATGATAGTTTGGGTGCTGATGAATTGACCGAACTGGTGTTAAAAACAGGTGAATACGGTGTGAAAGTGATGGCTTTATTAGACAGTGCCAACACGGGTAGCTACGGACATCCAGAAATAACGAAAGTGAACTTGGGCGTTCGCAACAATCCCGGTATTCTTATCAGTGGTCACGACATGAAGGATATGGAAGAGTTGTTGAAACAAACCGAAGGGACAGGTGTGGATGTATATACACACAGCGAAATGTTGCCAGCGCACTATTATCCTGCATTCAAGAAATATAATCACTTTGTAGGTAACTACGGTGGTTCGTGGTGGCAGCAAACCAAGGATTTTGAAACATTCAACGGGGTGGTTTTGTTTACAACTAACTGTATAGTACCTCCAAAAAGAAATGCTACTTATGCCGGGAGAGTATACACCACGGGTGCATCTGGATTTGAAGGTTTTCCTCATATTCCCGACAGGGAAAATGGCAAGGCAAAAGACTTTTCTGCTTTGATAGAGCATGCAAAAAAGTGTGAGGCTCCAACAGAAATTGAATCGGGTGAAATAGTGGGCGGATTTGCTCACAATCAAGTAGCTGCTTTGGCAGATCAAGTAGTGGATGCAGTGAAAACAGGAGCTATCCGCAAGTTTTTCGTGATGGGTGGTTGCGATGGTCGCATGAGAGGAAGAAACTATTACACCGAATTTGCACAAAAACTGCCACAAGACACCGTAATCCTTACAGCAGGCTGTGCAAAATATAGATACAACAAACTGAAATTGGGCGATATCAATGGTATCCCACGTGTATTAGACGCAGGACAATGCAACGATAGTTACTCATTGGTGAAAATTGCGTTAAGTTTGCAAGAAGCTTTTGGTTTAGACGATTTAAATGATTTGCCCATTGCATACAACATTGCATGGTATGAACAAAAAGCTGTGATTGTATTGCTTGCACTGCTATCATTAGGAGTTAAAAACATTCATTTAGGACCCACACTTCCTGCATTCCTATCGCCCAACATTGTGAACGTATTGGTGAACAATTTTGGTATATCAGGCATTACTACGGTGGATGAGGATATGAAAGTGTTGTTAGAGGCATAATTCGACAATACGTGAAGTTTCCTCAGTAGGTGTTTGTTTTATGTGTGCCGACGCAGACAGCTATCAAAATGATAGCAAATAGCTGTTATCTGTAACGAAATGTATGGTTCTTGCGTTGCAAGGTTACCAATCCTCCAGGAAAAGTGCCCATGCAATGTTGCAAGACTACTTTTCTGCGAGGAAAACCATGCTTGCAATCTCGCAAGCATACTAATCCGTCAGGATAACCCTACTTGCAATCCTGCAAGCATACTAATCCGCATGGATAAGTACCCTTGCAACGCAACAAGACGTTTTTTCCGCAAGGAAAAGCAAATAAAATATACAAGATTCAGTGTCAAAGCGTGAGGCGAGGATATTAGTTGTGCTATGCAGACACGTTTTGTACTATACACTCAATAAAGATTTAAAATTATGGCAACATTCGAAACAGCAAGAATATTCTCGATGGACGACTCCATCGAATATACTTCGGGAGGAGTTATCAGTAAACAAATTGTGAAAGGTGAAGGCGGGAATGTAACTCTTTTCTCTTTTGATAAGGGTCAGGGTTTATCCGAACACAGCGCACCTTACGATGCTTTGGTGCAAGTGATAGATGGGGAGGTGGAGATTAGGATTGACGATAATCCATATCAGTTGAAAAAAGGTGACAGCATTATTTTGCCAGCCAATGTTCCACATGCATTGCATGGAGTGGAGTCTTTCAAAATGATTCTAACAATGATAAAATGATAGACTACGTGGCTACCCTTATCATTAAAGGTGCATGAAGGTGAGGATATTGTTTCCGTTCGTGAAGATATTAGATTCAGGGGCTTACTAATGTAGTCTTCTATTATCTAAAATAAAACGCAAATATAAATCAATACATCTGATAGCGGTGTTTCTAACGAAATACCGCTATATTTGTATGTAATAATAAATATAACAGTATGGATTTAGTTGAAGTAGTTGGCTATTTTGCCATGACCTTTCTGGTGCTCTCTTTTATACCCAAACAGATACTACGTATTCGTGTTATCAACCTCATTGGGTGTCTGTTTTTTGTAGCTTATGGTATAATGCTACAAGCATGGCCCGTAGCAATATCCAATGGATTTGTAGCCGTTATACAAATCTATCACTTGATACACTTAAAGAAAGAAGTAGTAGAAGAATAAAAGCATTTATCCCGCCACATTCGTTTCAATTCCCAGTTGCTTCACCCTGTCAGCAATCTTGTGTAGCACTTCAAGGGGTGCCTTCTCAAGCTCTTTTGTGGGGGTTTCTCTATCGATGGTGTAAATCATCACCTCGCGTGGATTAAGCTCTTTCACTAGCTCTAACCATGCCGACACTTCCCTCTCTGTAGTGTTGTCAATGAGCTCTCCTTTGAATGTGCCCCTTATAAACATTGTTTGCAACACGAAATCGCCCTCAAATCGATGATACAGTTTCACTTGGTTGGCTACAGTGTAAGTAGGGGAGCTGGGGCGATTAATCATCCGAACTGTTTCATCAAATGCCGAATCGAGTTTCAGAACAGGATTTTCAACTTTTTGTAATGCTTCAAACACACTTTTCTTCCCCACACTCATACCATTGGTGAGGACGCTTATTTCAGCTTTTGGACAATACTTGTTACGAAGCTCAACAGTGTCATCAATAACACCCGAGAAATCGGGATGCAAAGTGGGCTCTCCATTTCCAGCAAAGGTTATCACATCTAATTCTGTGCCTTCTTCTTTCAGTGCGATAAGTTTATCTTCCAACGCTTCTTTCACATTCTGACGTGTAGGCAATTTGGTGCGCGTTCTAAAATCCTTATTAAATCCACATTCGCAATAGATGCAATCGAAATTGCACAGTTTGCCATCATAAGGCAACAGGTTTATTCCCAGTGATGCTCCCATTCTGCGGCTGTGTAGCGGACCAAACACTATTTCGCTGAATAATATAGTTGACATATCTAATTTTGTTTATTTCTTTTTTAAAACCAAGACAATATTTCTTGCAATCCAAATCCTACCACTACATAGCGAGCAAATTTCCCTAATGTCATAAAGAGGAGTACCAACCATGGATTGGCACGCATAAAGCCAAGAGCAAGTGCAATGATATCGCCCACACCAGGGAGGAAAACAAAGAAACTCATTATAGCCCCCCTCCCATGAAGCCAGGCTTGCACCTTTTCGATTCGTTCAGGTTTCACCTTCATATAGCGCTCTATCCACTCTATTTTACCGAACGAGCCCAACCAGTAGTTGGTCATTCCTCCAATGGAGTTGCCAATGGTAGCTATCACGATAGAGGTCCACACATCGAATCCTGCTGCTATGAGTCCTCCAAACACAACTTCTGAACCAAATGGCAATATGGTTGCAGCCAAAAAGGCTGCCATAAACAATCCGAAATATCCTAATTCTACAAATCCATCAAGATTTATAATTCCAATAACCATAGTTGTGCTTTAATTCCCAATTTACTCGTGTGTTTTTAGTGGATTAGTAGAGACGCAAGGCTTTGTGCCTCTACTAACCAGGTATTTTTAATGTGCCACCAGCCAGTTCTCCCCATTTCCGCAATCTGTTTTCAACGGAACGTTCAGTTTATATGCATTCTCCATCTCTTCCACTACTATCTTTCTCGCAATGTCCAGCTCATCCATTGGTACATTGAAGTTCAATTCGTCGTGCACCTGAAGTATCATCTTCGATTTCAGTTGCTCCTCTTCAAAACGCTTGAAGATACGAATCATTGCCACTTTTATGATGTCAGCTGCACTGCCTTGTATGGGTGCATTGATGGCATTTCGCTCAGCATAGCCTCTCACAATTCCATTTCGTGAGTTAATATCGGGCAAGAATCGCTTCCTACCTAACAGCGTTTCAACATATCCATTCTCGCGCGCTTTCTCTTTGCTCGCCTCCATATACTTAGCCACATCAGGATATGTTTCGAAGTATCCATCAATCAAATCTTTGGCTTCGCCCCTGGGTATGTCCAATCGTTCCGATAGTCCAAACACAGAGATACCATAAATGATGCCAAAGTTGGCAGTCTTTGCTTTCTCGCGCATATCGCCAGCGACCTCTTCTAAGGGCACTTTGTATATTTTGGCAGCAGTTGCACTATGAATGTCCAAATCGTTGTTAAAAGCCTCGGTCATGTGCTTGTCGTTGCTCAAATGTGCCATGATGCGCAATTCAATCTGCGAATAGTCAGCCGACAGGAAGGTGCAACCTTCATCGGGGATGAAAACCTTCCGCATTGCCCTACCACGTTCATCCCTAATCGGGATATTCTGCAAGTTGGGATTGGTGCTACTCAATCTGCCCGTGGCTGCTACGGTTTGGTTGAAAGAAGTATGTATTTTGTTAGAGCGAGGATTGACGAGCAGTGGGAAAGCATCGATATAGGTGCTCAATAGTTTTTTCACGCCACGATATTCCAATATCTTATCGATGATTGGATGTTTGTTGCGCAGTTTCATCAACTCTCCTTCGCTGGTGCTATATTGTCCTGTCTTTGTCTTTTTTGCTTTGTCACTTATCTTCATGTGGTCGAAGAGCACCTCTCCTGTTTGTTTGGGCGAGTTCACATTGTACTCCATGCCCGCCATTTCAATAAGTTCAGACTCCAATCCCAACAACTCTTCTGTTAAGTCTGTAGAAAGGTCTTTCAGTGCATCCAAGTCCAATCTTACACCAATCCACTCCATATCCGCCAACACATAGATGAGGGGGCACTCTATTTCGTAGAATAACTTGTCGAGGTTGTTCTCTTTAATCTCTTTTTCGAGCAGATGTTTCAATCTGAGTGTGATATCTGCATCTTCGCAGGCATACTTGCTAGCGATGCTCTTGTCTATATCACGCATACTGCCCTGTTTCTTTCCTCTCGGACCAATCAAATCTTCAATCGGAACTGTCTTGTATTTCAGATAAGTCTCAGCCAGATAATCCATACCATGACTTGTTTCTGGATTTATAAGGTAGTGAGCAATCATGGTGTCGAATAGGGGACCCTGCACGTGGATGTTATAGTTGCGCACCATCAGAATGTCGTACTTTATATTTTGTCCTACTTTCTGTATCGACTCATCTTCTAAAAATGGTTTCAATAAACTCAACTGTTCAGTGGCTTCCTCTTTATTGGCAGAAAGGGCAACATAAAAGGCTTCGCCTTCTTTGTAGGAAAAGGAGATACCAACAATATCACTTGCTAATGGGTCAATGCCCGTTGTTTCGGTATCAAATGCAACCGACTTTTGTTTGCAAAGTGTTGCGTTGAGCTCTTTTATTCCTTCTGTTGTGTCAACAAGTGTATAGTTGTTGGTGGCGGTGTTGATATCTGTATAATCATTGGGTAGTACCACTGCCGATTCTAAAGCCTGTTCTTCATTATCTAAGACATCAAAAAGATTGCCTTGACGGTTGACAAGCGGTTGTTTTGCTGTTGGTTCAATACCAAGCACTCTGTTGAGGAGGGTCCTGAACTCCAGCTCTTCGAAAATTGTTCTGAGTGCCTCTTCATTGATGGGCTTTCGATTAAATTTATAGATATCAACGTCAATGGGAACATCCGTCTTGATGGTAGCTAGATACTTAGAGAGTATGATTTGCTCTTTGTTCTCTTCCACATTCTTTTTGAGTGCCCCCTTTAGTTTGTCAGTGTTTTCAAGAAGATTCTCGATACTTCCAAATTCAGTGAGCAATGCTTCTGCTCGTTTGGGACCCACACCCGGGCAACCAGGAATGTTATCCGACGCATCGCCCATCAATCCCAGCAAGTCGATCACCTGAGCGGGGGAGGTGAGGTTGTATTTTTCCATCACCTTCTTGTCGTCCAATATTTCAACATCTTTATTTCCTAACCTTGGTTTGTAAATGAATATGTGCTCTTCAACCAATTGTGCATAATCCATGTCGGATGTCATCATGTACACATCAAACTTATCTTTGTCCACTCGCTTGGCAATGGTGCCCACCACATCGTCGGCTTCATAGCGGTCCACTTCAAGGATGTCAATGTTGTATGCTTTGATTATCTCTTTTATAATCGGAACAGATAGTTTAATATCCTCGGGTGTTTTTTCGCGTTGCGCTTTATATTGCTCAAACTCTTCGTGCCTGAAGGTAGGACCGGGTGGGTCAAAAGCAACCGCAATGTGTGTGGGGTCTTCTATACGAAGCACCTCTTCTAATGTGTTTATAAAGCCAAAGATGGCAGATGTGTTGAACCCTTTCGAGTTTATTCTAGGATTTCTAATGAATGCATAAAAGGAGCGATAGATGAGTGCATAAGCATCGAGCAGGAAAAGTTTTTTTCTCATAATAATAATTGGAACAAAAGTATTATTGATTTGTTTTAGATGAACATTTACTGGTAAGAGTTTAAGACCTAAAACACTTAATAGAATGTAAAGTTACAAATAAATGTTGCTATCAGGTGTTTTATTTATAAATTTGTATCTAATTTACTTCATATATGGATTACAAAGATCTTACAGTGGCAGCTATTAGCGACGAGTTGAATGCGTTTAATTCGTTGTACAACTCAATGAAAAGCGATAATCCTCATCTACAATCGATGATTGAGCACATGTACAAGGCTGATGGAAAAAAAATACGTCCCATACTTTTGCTTCTTACTGCAAAAGCATTGGGTGAAGTGAATGATAATACCTACCATTCCGCTGTTACAATAGAGCTCTTACATACTGCTGCACTCATTCACGATGATGTGGTGGACGAGGCAAATACGCGACGCGGACAACCTTCGCTCAACAGTGTTTTCGATAATCGAAAGACTGTGCTGTGTGGCGACTTTTTCCTCTCTTCTGCGCTAACGCAGAGTGTGCTCACTGGAGATTTAGAAATTGTAGCTACCATTGCCAGATTAGGGAAGAAATTAGCAGAGGGTGAACTGCAACAACTTTTTGTAGCCGATAGCGTAATTATCGACGAAGCTGAATATTTCAATATTATTAGTCAAAAGACAGCTTCTCTCTTTAGTGCTTGTATGAAAATAGGTGCACTCACGGTGACTGACGATAAACAGATTATAAAAACATTTACAGAGCTGGGCGAGTTGATTGGTATAAGCGTTCAATTGCGCGACGATATTTTTGACTACTACGACGACAATGTTGGCAAGCCCACTGGCAAAGACATCAGAGAAGGCAAAATAACCCTTCCGCTCTTGTATGCATTCGAAAACACCGATGAAAAGAAGCATCAACGAGCTAAGTCTATTGTTCACACAAAGGATTTCACGGATGAGAATATTGCTTATCTTATCGATTTTGCCAAACAGAACGGTGGAATTGATTATACCTATTCCATGTTGGACAAAAACACCGAAAAAGCAAAAGAGATTGTATCCAATATGCAGTTGAAATCAGATAGCTTTAAAAGCTCTTTTTACAAAGTAATAGACTATTTGAAGGAGCGAAAATATTAGAAGAGGCGACTTTCGCGAGCTTCTCCTTTGTGAGCAAATAATATCCTTCCGTGCTATCGATACTGTATCTATTATTTCAAAACCCTACACATAAACGTACTATTTAGTCTGCTACTTTCTTGAAGCAGCGCACTATATAGGCAGAGTTCTACGCTCTGCATGGATGTAGAGCGTAGAACAACCTGATTGTTACGGGTTGCTCAATTTTTTGATACCCATATTCCATAATGTAAAAGCATATATATCTGCATACTGTTGGATAGTTTTGCTTATTGGCGTTCCTGCTCCATGCCCTGCATTTGTTTCAATACGAATCAAAACAGGGTTTTCTCCTGACTGTTTTTCTTGCAATTCTGCCGCAAATTTAAAGCTATGAGCAGGCACCACTCTATCATCGTGATCACCTGTCATTATGATGGTTGCGGGATATTCTACTCCTTGCTTTACATTGTGTAGAGGAGAATACCCAAGAAGGTATTTAAACATCTCCTCACTCTCTTCTGCAGTTCCATAGTCATAAGCCCAGCCTGCTCCTGCTGTAAAGGTGTGGTAGCGTAACATATCTAACACTCCCACTTGAGAAATTACAACTTTCATCAGTTCTGGACGTTGCGTCATAGTTGCCCCTACAAGTAAGCCCCCATTCGACCCACCACGTATAGCTAAGTAGTCTGAAGAGGTATAGTTTTCATTAATTAGATATTCGGCAGCCGCAATGAAATCATCAAAAACATTTTGTTTTTGTAGCTTTGTACCAGCATCATGCCATGCTTTACCATACTCACCTCCACCACGAAGATTTGCTACTGCATACACACCTCCATTATTCATCCAAATTGCATTAGCAGCATTGAATCCGGGCGTTAAACTAACGTTGAAACCACCGTAACCATATAGCATAGTTGGGTTTTTACCATTTAGCACTATGCCTTTCTTATAGGTGATAACCATAGGAACTTTTGTTCCATCTTTTGAGGTGTAGAAAACTTGTTTACTTTCGAAGTCATCTGCATTGTGATCCATCTCAGGAGCCCAATAAACTATATAATCTCCCTCTTTTGGGTTGAATTCGTAAATAGTGCTTGGCGTGCTATAATTAGTAAATGTGAAGTACACCACCTCATCATCATTTTTACCAAGAAATCCATTTGCACTACCTACACCAGGTAATTCTATTTCTCTTACAAGTTTCCCATCATAATCGTATTGAAATACTTTTGTTACGGCATCAATAATATAGGTGGCAAATATATAGTCTGCACCCGTTGTTATTCTCAACACGTTTTCAGTTTCAGGAATTACATCTGTCCAATTATCTGTAGTCGGATTAGAAGCATCTGTTGTGACCAAGCGCTGATTGGGTGCATTTAAATTGGTAACAATATAGAGTTTGCTTCCTTTGTTATCAGCCACATTTGTGTCTGTTTCGATATTGTCATCAATAGTTATTATTTTACTATTCGGTTTTGTCAAATCTTTAAGAAACAGTCTGTTTCCTGAAGTCGAATTTCCTCCAGAGATAATTAAATATTTGTCGTCTTCGGTAACTCCACCCCCTACATAGCGATACTTCTCTTTCTCTCCGAAAACTACTTTATCCTCTTTTTGCGAAGTTCCCAACTTGTGATAGTACAACTTGTGTTGATCCGTTTTTGCCGAAAGCTCACTTCCTTCAGGTTTGTCATAGCTTGAGTAATAAAATCCATCATTACCAAACCAAGAAATCCCACTAAATTTGACATCAACCAAAGTGTCTTCTAACACTTCCTTTGTTTCTGCATCTATAATTATGATTTTTCTCCAATCGCTTCCCCCTTCTGATATAGAATAAGCAGCAATATTTCCATTTTTAGAAAAGCTAACTTGCCCAAGAGAAGTTGTGCCATCTTCAGAAAATGTATTAGGGTCTAAAAAGAGCTCTTCTTCACCCTCATCACCCTTCTTACGATACATTACATATTGGTTCTGCAGACCATCATTTTTATAATAATAGATATATTCTCCCTCTTTGAAGGGAGAAGACAATTTCTCGTAATTCCAAATTGCAGTCAGTTGTTCTTTCAATGCATCTCTATAAGGTATTTGATCGAGATAATCAAAGGTTACTTTGTTCTCTTCTTTTACCCAAGCCTCTGTTTCAGGACTTCTGTCATCCTCAAGCCAACGATAGGGGTCATCTACGTTTGTACCAAAATAGGTATCTGTTACAATTTTCTTTTCTGTTTTAGGATACACAAGCTTTTCTTGCTTCTGTCCACATGAGAGTACCATAAACCCTGCCAATAAAGTTATAAATGTGTTAGTTTTCATCATTAATAAAGATTTTATTATTCAAACTGTGAAATTACTCATTTTCATTCTCTTTTTCTTATTAAATGAGAAATATGTTGCTAATTATTTAAAAGTACCATCTTACTGTTCTAGAAAACTGCCCTCACAAAAGAGCCATTACTTACAGATTTTTGCGAAAACATGCCGTAAAAGTGACACAAAACATTTCTTCCGTCGAAGATTGGACGAACAAGAGATGAAAACGCAATCTTCCATGGAAGAAATGTGTAGAAAAGCACAAATGCGCTTTTGTTTCAAGTAAATTAGATTTTCGAGAGACAAATGGAGGAAAAATTGGAGTAAATCTGATTTTCCTCTCTCGTTTGTTAAATCTTTCACCGAAGATTTGAGTTTCGACTCTCTGTGGTGAGAAAAACCATCAAGGATTTGAAATTCAACTGTTGTTTCTCAGAAAAACCGTGGTAGATTCGATTTTCAACACTCGTTCGTCAAATCTTCGGTGGAAGATTCAAGTTTCAACTGTTCTCACTGAAATCTTCGGTGGAAGAAATGTTTAGAAATGATTTTTGGTAGTTGTTGCAGGCTTCTGAAATTAGTTTAATTGGACTTTTTACAGAATGCACCAAGAGCGATATATTTCA
>CAZXGV010000015.1:0-27276 GCA_964640575.1 uncultured Dysgonomonadaceae bacterium | reverse complement strand
TGTAACTGGTACACGATGAACTTTGCCCGATACACGTCGACCATAGTATGAATGATAAAACTTAGGTCTTTCTTGTGCATAAAAATGCGTTCCATCATCAGGGGCAATCTCAACCCAAACCACGGCATCGATATTTGTTGTCCAAACAACAGTAAATTCTGTTTCACCTACGGCTTGAACCCATGGATTAGTAATCGATTTTGCTACGGGGAAATTAAACTCAGATAGTTGACTCTCTTTATTGGTTTCTTGTGCATCAAGATTATTTACAGCCAACAAAGCAAATAGAAATAGTGTAAATATGCTACCCTTTCTCAATTTTAAAGCAATCATATAAGGCTCCTTTCTCAATTTTATGTGTATAAATCACTCCGAACTTTGCTCAACACGTTGACTTTATACCAACATATCACCTAACTCCTTTATACTCTCAACAATTAAATCAGGATGTTGCTCCATGGCTTCCCCATCTTCGAGTGTTGACTCACCAGAAAGAACAAGTACACTAAAAGAATTTGCCTTTTGAGCCATCAGTATATCAGTATAAACTCTGTCACCTACCATTGCAATGTTTTCAGGTTTCAAGTTTCGCTCCGTCAATATTCCACTCAACATATTAGGGTCAGGCTTGCCCAATATAATATCAGGCAAACGTTTGGTAGCAACTTCGAGCAAAGCACAAATGGCTCCACAATCGGGCAAAACTATTTGCTCGTCGGTAGGACACACATGATCGGGATTGGTAGCCAAATAGAACAATCCTTGAGAAATCCACCAAGCTGCTCTGCACAAACGAGAATATTCCAAGGTCATATCAAAGCCAACCAAAACTGCATCTGGAATATGATCTGGACTATCAGGCAATGAAATAAATCCTGCATCTTCAAACTCTTTAATCATGCTGGGAGTTCCCAAAATGAACAGTCGTTTCTTTTCTGGATGTTGTGCTTTAAGATAATTGATAGTAGCCGACGCCGAAGTGTAGATTTCAGATGCATCTGCTTGTATGCCCATACTATCTAAATGAGATATATAATCGGGTATGCTTCGAGATGGATTGTTTGTCAAGAATGAATAAGAGATACCCGCTTCTTTCAATTTATGAAGGAAAGGATTTGTGTAATCAAACAATGTTCCGCCATTGTAGATTGTTCCATCCATATCGAGAGCAACGTGACGAATTTGTTTAAGTTGTTGTGCTAATTCTTGTTCAGAAAGATTAGACTTGAATTTTTGAACCATAGTACGTATAAATTATTAAAAAAGAAAAACTTTATTGATTAAAAAAACAGCTGTTGATGGGACTAATGTCTTTGTGATTACTATAACTTAAATTTATTCAGTCTCATAGCCATGTGCTGGGAATCGCCAAGCGAGCAAGAAAATAAAAAGACCCACAAATGAGATTCCTATTAAAACACTGATTGTACTGCTCCAACCCATTGTTTCTACCATCATCCCTACACCCCATCCAGAGACAATGGCACTTAAATATCCGAACAGACCTGTGAATCCTACAGCAGTAGCTGCGGCGTTCTTAGTTGCCATATTTGCTGCAGCAATACCTACCAGTGCTTGTGGTCCATATATAAAGAAACCTGCCAATGAGAGAATAATCACTGCCAACCACATTGGAGAGTCAATATTTAACACCTGTAATGCCACAAGCGAAAGAGCAGTAAGTCCCATTGCGAAAACACAATATCGAGCTCCTCGACCTTTAAATACTTTATCGGTTATCCAACCTGCTGCAAGCATTCCTACTATTCCAGCAATTTCAAAAGAAGCCACTGACCACCCTGCATTGCTTATATCCATATTGAGATTTTCTTTCAACATTGTAGGACCCCAATCTAATACAGCATAGCGTATAGAATAAACAAAGAAGTTGGCAATACTTAAAATCCAAATAGCGGGATTCATAAAAACTTGTTTGCGTACAAAAGCTCGAAACTCCTTAGAGCTAGTATCGTCTTTACTTTCTCCACTTTTACCAAGATTCATCTCTGGCAATCCCACAGAACGAGGAGTATCACGTAAAAATATCCAAAGAAACACAGCTCCTAGTATAGCCACTCCTGCAGGAAGAAAGAAAGCCCACCTCCAAGATGCAAGTCCTGTCCAATCCCAATTTAAAGTTAGAACATATCCTGTAAATACAACTACAAGCCCCGCACCAATAGAGTGAGATGTATTCCACACTGACATTTTTGTTGCCAATTCTTTGGGAGGAACCCAGTTAGTTAGAAGTCGGGCACAAGGAGGGAAACCCATACCTTGAAACCAGCCATTCAGCATCCAAAAAAGACCTAAAGTCAAAACAGCTGAACTAAAACCAAAAAAGATATTAGCTACAGCTGAGAGAACAAGCCCTATCACCATAAAGTATCGTGCATTGGCTCTGTCTCCTAAATATCCATTCACAAACTTTGATAGTCCATAGATTAATCCATGAAGTGTAAGAAATAGACCTAAGTCTGACTTAGATATTCCTAAATCCTCATTGATAAATGGCAATGCCATGCTAATATTTTTTCTTACGAAATAAAATAAAGCATAACCAATCATGGATACTATAATGGTTCGCCTTTGCCAATGTTTAAATCGCTTCACTTCCGAAGCAGTCATGTTCGAATAAACACCTGTTTCTGTCTTAGTTGTACTCATATTATTATTAAATTTTCCATATACCGTTTTCACCAAATAATGCGTCTAACCACTCATCCATTTTAGCTGTTCTTAAAGCTATGTCTAAAATGGTGAAGCGCCTGCGAATATAGGATGCTTTAATAAAAGAATCACGAAGACGCTGTCTAGAAATACCAATCTCTTCGGGTTCTGTAGGAGCTCCCACTAATTGCAAGCGTTGTTTAAGTTCATCAAAAGGATACAATTGAGCTTTAAGTCGAGAGGCAATAACGTCCCAATTTTCTTTCAAACTATTCAGCTGTTCTGCAAGTTGAGTTTTATCAACATACTTGGCGGAAGATTCTTGGAAACCAATTTCGGGGAAGTCAGAGTCTTTGAACATCACTTTACTAGTATGTACGATTTCATCATAACTGGGCCATAACTTACAACAAAGGTCAACATCAAGTTCTTTGATATTAGTCTTAAGAAGTTGCTCATAAAAAGCAGTAACCGCAAGCATTCCTATCGCCACCTTGAAACCATGAGAAGGAGCTTCACCATTATGCTTGTGATGTTCCATATCCCACAAATGACTGAACTGATGTTCTGCACCCGAAGCAGGACGGCTACTTTTATGTGCTTGCATTGCGAATCCACCAAGCATCAATCCTTCAATTAAAGGCTCAATAGCTTCAAGTTTACCTTCACGTGCTCCAGCAGGATCGTGAAGAGCTGTTTTTAAACCACCCTGAACAATATCCCAAGACTCTTTGTCTATTAATTCAACACCTAAAGCATCTGCAAGAATCCAATCAGCACCAGCTGTTACTTTAGAAAACAAATCAGCATAGCCCGCCGCCGTCATTTCTGAAGGGGCTTTACAAATAATATCCAAATCAGCTAAAACCGCAATTGGAGCGGGACACTTAAAAGTTTGTTTTGCTCCTTCCGATGTAATTGAAGCACCAAAGGCTGTGTAACCATCCATGGATGCAGCAGTTGCAACACACAGGTATCCACGTCCTGTGCGATATGATGAGAGCTTAACCAAGTCATTGATAGTGCCTGAACCAACTGCTATTGGTATAGCATCATGCGTGTTGAGCGAGCGCTCCAACTCAACAACATAATCTATTTGTGCAAAGATATCAGGGTCATCAAATACAAAAGGATCAATCTGTTTTACTCCATTTTTTTTCAAAAACTTTTGCACTTCTTTCCCTGCAACTTCATAGGTAGTTGTATCTGCAACAATTACGGCTTCTCTTCCCGGAAACTGCTGTTCGAATATTTCTGAGACTTGACTCATTACGCCCGAACCAATAATTAATGCGTGTGTTTCATTCGCATTTTTTAAAGCATGAGATATTCTGTCCATGACAATTAAATTTTGATATTAAAAAAACAATTTTCAAAACGAAAACAAAGAGAAGTACTATTTAATGGACTCTTGTTGCCATTTTTTATTTTTTCATTCCTCTTTGAAACAGTTAGAACTTTTACAAAGATAAAAAAGAAATCAAATGAAACATTAAATCTTCGATTAATTATCGCTTTTATTCAACTATTTAGATGATTAATGGCGTTAAAACACTTTAAAAATAACACAAAGAAGACAATTCTCGAAAAATAATATAACTTTGTAAGAAACAAATAATAATAATATATTCTGTGTTATGAGTAAAAAGGAAAATAGTATGAAAAGTATAGCTGAACGACACAATTACATTTTAGAAAAACTTAGAGAACAGCAATACGTGAAAGTTTCTGAAATGGCTAAAGAGCTAAATGTTACGACAGTGACAATCCGAAAAGATTTAAAAACATTGGAAGAAAGGAATCTGCTTTTCCGAACACACGGAAGCGCTATGCCTGTAAATCCACATGTGCCCGATTTGAGTGTCCACGTAAAAGGAAAATTAAGAAACGAAGAGAAAAAGAAAATCGCAGTTGCTGCAGCACAACTAATTGATGAAAATGACTCTATCATTATTTCTGCAGGTTCTACCAATTATAAATTTGCAGAGCAAATTAAAGCAAAGGGACATCTAAACGTGGTAACCTCATCGTTGCTTGTATCCATTTTATTGAATGAACTACCCGATATAAGTGTAACACAACTTGGGGGCAACCTTTATAAAAAATCAATGTCAGTGAGAGGGAAATATGCTTCTGATGCATTTAACGACTTAACGTGCTCTAAACTTTTCTTGGGCGTGGACGGCATCGATAAAGAACATGGCATTACCAATTCAAATATTGATGAAGCACAACTTTCTAAAAGTATGATTAAAGCTTCTTCTCAAATAATTATACTTGCCGACTCTTCAAAGTTTGGGAAAAGAGGATTTGGCAAAGTGTGTGCTCTCGACGGGGTGGATATTATTATAACGGACGATGGTATTACCGACTCAATGGCAAGTATGCTAGATAATATGGGAATTAGAGTGATTATTGCTTAACTATTTTGTGCAGATTAATACAGACTAACTATTAAAAAAGTTCTGTTTTCTGTCCGCAAAAAGAAATTACAAGGTGCTCACTTATATTATATTATAACTTTTAAAAGGTGCTCAAATAAATTTATTCTTTATATTTGCAGTATGCTAATAAAATTATATGAAGATAATCCAAATCAACGCGAAATCGACAAAGTAGTTGAAGTGTTGCGTAATGGTGGTATCGTTATTTATCCAACCGACACATTGTATGCGTTTGGGTGCGATGCCCTAAATGTTCGTGCAGTTGAGAAAATATGCGCCTTGAAAGGTATCAATCCTCAAAAAAATAATTTATCCATCATTTGCTACGACTTGAGTGATATAAGTGAGTATGCGAAAATAAATACAGATACTTTTAAACTCATGCGCAGAAATCTTCCTGGTCCTTTCACTTTTATATTAAACACAACCTCTACCCTACCCAAAATTTATAAAAACAGAAAAACGGTGGGTATCCGTGTACCAGAGAACAATATTATCAGAGAACTTGTTTTACAATTGGGAAATCCTATTTTGACTACATCAGTGCATGGAGATGATGACGAAGCTGTTGAGTATAGAACAAATCCAGAGCTTATTCATGAAAAATGGGGTAACATCGTAGACATTGTAGTGGATGGTGGACATGGAGGATTAGAACCTTCTACTGTGATAGATTGCACAAAAGAGATTCCTGAAATAACTCGTCAAGGAAAAGGTAAATTAATCTCATAGATATACGAAGAGTTGCTTTTCATTTAACAAAAACTTGTCTTCAACGCATATTCGTAAATGTCAATCACAGCTATTGCTCTCCGTTCACGCCAAAAAATTCTTATCTATTTACTAATGTAATTAATAGATAGATTAAACTATTTTGAAGTGACCTATTCCAAAATATATAAGATATACATACAAACTAAACATTCGTCAATTATGAGAAAATTAAATTCTCTACTATACATAGCTCTCTTGCTCGTTTTTATTGCAAATTCTTGTTCGGAGAAAGAGGACCATATCGGTGGAAAAGGCACACTTGTTTCCGCCACATTTAGTCCAACCACTAAAAACTTCACACTTAATTACAGCAAAGGTCCCTCAGAGACTGTTACCGCAATAATCGATAAAAGTTTTACCCCACCTATCGCATCTGCCATATTAGATGATGGTACATTTATTTCTGTTAATAATGCTAATGTAGAAGGTAAAGCATCTATTGGAAGTTTATCAGACTATCAATACGTAAATAATTGGATATATAAAGAAATGAATATCTACTATTTATGGAATGATATGATACCCAAAAACCCAAATTTCACTTTGTCTCCAGACATGTTTTTCAAGTCTTTACTTAATACATATAATAAAGATACTAATCCTGATGGCGACAGATTTTCATGGATTCAAGATGATTATACAGATTTATTAGGCTCATTATCAGGTATTCAATCGGATGAAATTGGATTTGAATATATGTTCGTTTATGCAAATGAATCACGCACCAAACTATATGCAATTGTCACATATCCAAAACTGGGAACGAGTGCTTATGAAAATGGAATTAACCGAGGACGTTTTATCACGCAAGTTGATGGAAAGGATATAACGAATACCAACTACAAGAATATTTTTTCAGGAACTGGATCTAAAACTCTTACAATGGGAGACTTAGTTCTTGATTCTACTACTAACAAATATTACTTGGAACCTTCTGGTGATGTAACAATAAGAATGGAGAAGAACTTTGCAGAAAAACCAGTTTATTTAGATAGCGTGTACACCATCAATGATAAAAAAATCGGATATATGGTTTACAACTTTTTTGCTGCTGGCAAAAATGACAATTCTCATGAATACGATCGGTTGTTAATGGAAACGTTATCAAAAATAAAATCAGAAGGTGCAACTGAAATGGTTCTTGATTTACGCTACAATGGTGGTGGCAGAGTTACGACAGCCATAGCACTTGCTAGCGCGTTAGTAAAAGATAGATCCACCGACAAAGTTCTTGTTACAGCTGAGTATAACGATCTTGTACATGCTGCATTCAAAAAAGATTCTCGTGATGATGACTTTAATAAAGACTTTTTTATTGACAAAATAAAAGGGACAAATATTGAAGTTCCTGCTCTGAATCTACCTCGTCTTTATGTTTTAGTAACTGGCGGAAGTGCTTCGGCAAGCGAACTAATAATAAATGGTTTGAACCCTTATATGGATGTTATTTTGATTGGAGAAACGACCTACGGAAAAAATGTAGGTTCTTTCAGCATATATGAAAAAAACGACCCAAAAAACAAATGGGGCATGCAGCCCATCACTGTTAAATATTATAACAGCAAAGGAGAATCCGATTTTACTACGGGATTTGTTCCTGATTTCGAAGTAGATGAGTTTGAAACCCTACGTTTAGTAGAGTTTGGTAATATAGAAGACCCGTTGTTAAGTGTTGCTCTTAATGAAATTACTGGCAACGGCATACAAACACGATCAATGATGATGAAAAGAGAAGCTACCATTCAACCTCAAATGATTAAAGTGGAAAACTCTAACTCAATATTCAAAGATAAATCAAGGTTTGAGATGTACGATGATGTGCGTGGCGAAAAAATCAAAAAACTAATGAACCAAATAGAATAAGAATAAATTATAAAGCTAAGTAGATAACAATAAAGGGGGTGCAAATCATAGCACTCCCTTTATTGTTAGATTGGATTGTTGTTTTCGCTGAATTTATTTTATACGTCTATTCAAGCCAAACGGGATGTCTCTTTATTTTTTCATTCTCTATAGCATCATACTTAATAAATTGATCGAGACTAAGAACCTCTTTTAGCTGTTTCTCTTTCTTTTTTTCTAATTTCTTTATTCGCTTCTTTTTTTTGCACCACCAACAATTCTCTGCTGAATTTACATCCAATAGAAAATTCAATTCTATCTCTTTGAGTTGTTTTGCTTGCTCATCATTTATATCAATAATTTTTTGCATGGAAGACACCTTGTCTTCAACAAAATCCTCAAAAACTTCTTTTATAATAGATTCCTGTGCTGAGATAGTTAGCATAAACCCAAAAAGAGCAGCGAATAACAAAATTTTCTTTTTCATCTTTTCTTAGTTTTTATGTAAGCCATATTTCTGGTTTGATTGTCAATTGTAGCATTAGTTTAATGTAGATGGAAACGTTCTCCTATTCCGTCCATAATTTCGAATAGCTCTACGACAGTATTTGCTCTTAACATAGCAATGCGTGTAGGTCTAAAATTAGGTATACCCTTAAAAATAGGAGATGCCGCTAAGTGACGACGAATATGAAGAATGCCTCGTCGTTCGTCTATCATTCCTACGGATTGCAATACTTGTTGCTTAAGTATGTTTAGATACCACTGAAAAGGCTCTTTTGGCAACACTTCGCCCGTCTCTAAATAATGTTTTACTTCACGAAATATCCAGGGAGCTCCAAAACATGCACGACCAATCATTACTGCATCAACTCCAGTTTCATCGAAACGTTGCTTACACACCTCTGGAGAATCAACATCGCCATTACCGATGATGGGGATGTGTATACGGGGATTATTCTTAACATCTGCAATTAACGACCAATCTGCTTCTCCCGTGTACATTTGTGCACGGGTGCGCCCATGAATCGCAAGGGCTTTGATGCCACAATCTTGCAATTGTTCGGCAAGCGAAACAATAATCTTAGAGTCATTGTCCCACCCTAATCTAGTTTTAACGGTTACAGGAATATTTACTGCTTTCACTACTTGCTCAGTAATTTCTAGCATCAACTCGGGTGTGCGCATCATACCTGATCCAGCACCTTTGCCTGCAACTTTTTTGACAGGACATCCAAAATTTATATCTAAGATATCAGGGTTAGCTTCCTCACAAATTTTTGCAGCCTCTACCATCGACTCTGGATCACGCCCATATATTTGAATAGTCACAGGACGCTCCTCCTCGCAAATAGTGAGCTTTTGATGCGTCTTTTGGATATTACGTATAAGTGCATCGCTCGAAACAAATTCGGTATAAACCATATCTGCTCCAAACTTTTTGCACATCAACCTGAAAGATATGTCTGTAACATCTTCCATGGGAGCTAGGAATACAGGATATTTGGGAAAGGATATATTGTCTATTTTCATTAGTTTATCTATATAGTTATTTGTTCAGCCAATGAATAGCGTGAAAAAACAACAAACACTTTTCTTACTAAAATAGTCTTAGTAGATATATTATTCAATCTCAATAGAGATTTTTTTATCTAACTACTTTTTTGAAGATTTATTTTATTGATATATTGCTTCTATAAGGATTGTTTATATGACTCTTGATTCAAGCTTAACGAATCGGTCGCTGTTGTAATTCTTTGAGCATGCATGTCAAGTTGCATCAATATCTCGTCACGAATTACCATAAAGCTATCTCGCAATTCTGGTTTTACGGGATAAGACGGAGGAGCCTCCATAGTAAGCGGATTGATAGGCACATTGTTTTTATGTACTCTATAATCGAGATGGGGTCCAGTGGCAAGACCAGTAGCTCCCACATAACCAATTACTTCGCCTTGTCTTACAGATGTTCCCTTTTGAACTCCCTTAGCAAAGCGGCTCAAATGCATGTAGGTGGTAGTGTATACAGAGTTATGCTTCACCTTCAAATAGTTTCCACCACCATTCCTCTGATATCCTTTTGCAATCACAACTCCATCGCCGACAGTTTTTACAGGAGTACCTGCCGGAGCGGCATAATCTACTCCATGATGTGGTCTGTAGCGTTTCAATATAGGATGATAGCGAGCATTAGTGAACTTAGAGCTGATACGGAAAAAATCGAGTGGAGCTTTTAGAAACTCTTTTCGCAAACTATTGCCTTCTTCATCAAAATACTCTCTTGTAGAATCCTGTTCGAAGGGTACAGCAATATATTCCCTTCCCTGATGATTGAACAATGCTCCTTCGATAGAGGCTATTTCTAAAAAAGTTGTATCGTCTATCCATGCTTCATCATAGATTAAACGGAATGAATCTCCCTGCTTTGTATCAAAGAAATCAACCTGCCAGGCATATAAATCAGATATTTTTAGTGCCAGCATCGGAGAAGCTCCCGATTCGATGATTGTATTCCACAGTGAAGAGTTGATTGTTCCTTCCACATATCTGCGTTGCAACGTTACAGGTTTGGTCGATTCATGCACTTTCAGGCTGTCGGAACAGAGGTCTACAACTATGTAGTCGGTTTTCGATTTTTCAAACACAAGATACTCTATAGTTGATGCTGAGTCTGGCGTGGTGATGGTAGCATATTTATTCCCAATCTGTAGTTTTGAAGGAGGATAGAGAGGAGAAATAGTCTCGGTTATTTGTTCGGCATCACTGCCCGTGAAGCCGAGATCCAGTAATATTGAGGATAAATGATTTCCCTTTTCAATTTTATAATGATTCAGAGCCAGTGAGTCTATACATATTCCGTAAGCATAAGATTGACTCAGATCCTCTTCAAAATTAGCATTTGCCGCTTTTTCATCTTGCTTGTGTCCGCACGAAATGGCGATGACCATCAATAGCAGGCAAGTTATGCTCTTTACTATTTTCTTTTGTTTAAACATAGCTCAAAGATAGCTTTTTGAATGTTGAAAGCAAAAATATATGGTCAAAAATATTGCTGTAAATCGACACCGATAAATAAATTTTCGAATAGATAGTAAGTGGAACAGAATGTAATGTTGTGGCTTCTCTTCCCTTTTAATTTTAGAATAATAAAAAGCTTTCAAATTTAACAATAATAACCATATATTAGAAGAACACTACACTTATTCCGCACCAAATAAATGTACAAATGGTATAATTTATTCACATCGTAAGTTTTCTTCCACTATCACTTATCATTTTATTGAACATAGGAATGAAGTGTTGAGAAGACAAAACGAATAAAAATCCACTTTATTATTGCACAAAAACAACAACGAAGATCACACCGCAACAGCTCAAAACATGAGCAAACAACTAACCTATAATCAGTTAACTATCCTTATTTGCAATTCTGAAATTACAAATGTCATTAAGTTCATATAGCTTTTAATAAAATTATTTGCTCTTTCGGGATGTCCCGAAAGCACATCAAATATCTTTTTTGGGGTCTCGGGGAAGCCCGAAGGTGCAAAAAATATCTTTTTCATGGTCTCGGGAACTCCCGAAGGTATAAAAAATATCTTTTTCATGGTCTCGGGAAGTCCCGAAGGTACAAAAAATATCTTTTTCGAGGTTTCGGGAAAACCCGAAGGTACAAAAAATATTTTTTTTGGGGTCTCGGGAAAACCCGAAGGTGGAAAAATATTTTTTTTGCCCTTTCGAGAATTCCAAAAGGCATTGTTGAATGATTATTTTGACATCTCCTGGTTTCTAAATATAAGTTGAACAGCTTAATTAAAAAAACTATGTGATACGCTTCAATTTACTTTATACTGATATTTAGTTTTCGTGGATTTTAAAGCCAATTCACCATTAATTTCGATTACTATTGAACCCTGTACATTTGACAACAATTGTTGCAGTTATAAAGATTGTGGTGAGAAAAAAAACACCTATCAAATAAATGATAAGTGTTTCTTTTATGAATGTGATCCGACTAGGATTCGAACCTAGGACCTACAGCTTAGAAGGCTGTTGCTCTATCCAGCTGAGCTACCGGACCATATTTCATTACAGTTTGCAAAAATAGCGTAATTATCAATATAAAAAAAATAAAACGTGTACTTTTCCTCTAAACTGAAGTAAGAATGAAGGGATATGAGATAAATAAAGTACTAAAACTCAATATTTAGCCTAACTAATTGCGCAGTAAAAAACTAAAGCACACCTTGTGCCATAATCGCTTTAGCAACCTTCATAAAACTTGCAATATTTGCCCCTTTCACATAGTTGATATAACCATCTGCTTCAGTTCCATAAGTTACGCAACTCTCATGAATGTTTGACATAATCCATTTTAATTTATCGTTAACTTGTTCTGCTGTCCAACTGTATCGCTCTGAGTTTTGAGTCATCTCTAATCCAGAAACTGACACTCCTCCGGCATTGGCTGCTTTTCCTGGTGCAAACAAGATTTTATTTTCATGAAACAAAGCAATAGCTTCAGGTCTACAAGGCATATTTGCTCCTTCGGAAACCGCAATTACACCATTTGAAATTAGTTGTGCAGCATCATCTTTGTTAATTTCGTTTTGAGTTGCTGATGGCAATGCAATATCACCTTTCTCGCCCCATGGTCTGCCTCCAGATACATATTTACAATCAAACTCTTCGGCATATTCCTTAATGCGCCCTCGGTATAAGTTTTTTAATTCTTTTATGTAGGCTAATTTATCTGTAGTGATTCCATCTGGGTCATAGATATAACCATCAGAATCGGACAGTGAAACTGGAATTGCACCAAATTCAATTAACTTCTCGCATGTAAACTGCGCAACATTGCCAGATCCTGAAACAAGACATTTTTTTCCTTCTATTTTTATGTTTTGTGTTTTCAGCATTTCCCGCAAAAAATATACATTCCCATAACCAGTTGCTTCTGGGCGAATACGTGAACCCCCGAATTCAAATCCTTTTCCTGTGAAAGCTCCTGTAAACTCTTCAGATAATTTTTTGTACTTCCCAAACATATAACCAACTTCCCTACCTCCAACACCAATGTCACCAGCAGGAACATCTGTGTTGGGACCAATATTGCGCCAAACTCCCTCTACAAAAGCTTGACAAAATCTCATTATTTCTCCATCTGATTTTCCTCGGGGTGAAAAGTCAGAACCTCCTTTACCTCCACCCATTGGAAGGGTTGTCAGTGCATTTTTGAATGTTTGTTCGAAAGCTAAAAATTTAAGTATAGATGGCGACACAGATGAATGAAACCGAATACCCCCTTTGTAAGGTCCTATGGCATTGCTATGCTGCACTCTGTATCCCATGTTGGTGTGAACTTGTCCTTTATCATCTGTCCATGTAATACGGAATGATATTATTTTATCGGGAATAATTAAACGTTCAATTAAGTTCGCTTTTTCAAACTCTGGATGTTCATTATAGATACCTTCAATAGATTCTAAAACTTCCTCAATGGCTTGATAGTACTCTGGTTCGTTGGGAAAACGTGACTTTATTTGGCTAATTATGTGAGATGCTTTCATATAGAAATGTAAAAAGTGAATTGTAAAAATATTAAAGAGTTTTGATTGCAACAAAAATCAGTTACAAATTTACTTTTTTATATTAAAAATGCAATACAAACTGATTATAATATTGAAAATTAAATGACAAATTGTCACTTTTTAAAACTCTTGTATATAGGAATGAAAACAATAATACCCGACATGATAATAGATATAATGGTGGTAAGAGTTATTTCTGAAGAATATATTAAAATAAAAGCTACAAGGAAAACCCATAGCAATGCAATGAATCCCATTTGTATTGGAGTAAGTTTTTTTCTTGACATATACGTAATTGCAAATATAGTTGAATGCAAATATACAAAAAGACAAGCATTTTACTTAATATGCCATCAAAAAAAACTTGTGTAGTATGCTAATAATGATTGCTTACTGTTTTTTTATAAAGCAGTAATAATAGCATAGTATGTTTTTATTACACAAGCTATAAACATCTTATTACAAAACTATTAACTCTATAATAATAACAATGCAGAGCAACTCCTAATATAAACAGGTTGGAGCGATTAATTATTTAATAACTTCTCCGTTTGGCTCGCCTTCTATTTTTATCAATATTTTTATTAGAACTTCGTCTATTAGAATTAGATTTGTTATTTGATTCTTGTGCTACTTCAACTACAAGCTTTCTGTCTTCAATAAACAATCCTTTAAATGTTTGTACTACTTTTGAAGCAACATCTTCTGGAACTTCAAAGAAAGAAAAATTTTGGAGTAAATCTATTCTTCCAATACGTACTTTACCAGTTACATGGTCATTTATAAAACCCATTAAATTAGCAGGGTTTGCACCATCCGTTTTGCCGATATTGATAAAAATACGTGTGTAACCTTTTTCAGCTTGACGACTTCCGCCACCATTTCTATCAAAAGATTTTCTATCTTTTCTGTTTTCCCTGTTCTGCTTAGAAGAACGTTCTGTGGGTTCAATAATTTCTTCAGCTGAGTTATAATACTCAAGTAAGCGATTGAATTCTAATGATACAATGCGTTTAATTATATCTTCTTTTTCCAACCAATCTAGTTTCCTGTATATTGAAGGTAACAAACGTTCAATATCATTTTCATTTACTTTCACCTTCTCAATTTTATCAACCAAATTAAAAAGTTGTTTTTCACAAATCACATCTCCCGAGGGAATACTACGCTTTTCAAACGGTTTATTGAGAGTTTTCGCAAATTGAGCTATTTTTCCTTTTTCTTTTATGTGAATAATTGAAATAGAAGTTCCACTTTTCCCAACCCGACCAGTTCTTCCACTTCGGTGAGTATAGCTTTCAACATCATCGGGTAGTCCAAAATTAATTACGTGTGTGATATCATCCACATCTATTCCACGAGCTGCAACATCAGTTGCTACTAAAAACTGCAAGTTTTTGTTACGAAACTTATTCATTACCTGATCACGCTGACCCTGAGATAAATCCCCATGCAATGAATCTGCATCATAACCATCTTGAATTAACTTATCTGCAATTTCTTGAGTTTCCCGTCGTGTACGACAAAATAATATTGCATAAATGTTAGGATAGTAATCAGCAATACGTTTCAATGCAAGATATTTATCGCGTGCAGTAACCATGTAGTACACGTGCTTAACATTGAGTGCCCCTTCATTTTTATTACCAATCACAATTTCAGTCGGATCGACCATATATTTTTTTGTGATTCTAGCAATTTCATTGGGCATGGTTGCCGAAAATAATAACATGCTGCGTTCACTTGGAACACGAGAAAGAATATCATCAATGCTTTCTGTAAATCCCATGTTAAGCATTTCGTCTGCTTCATCTAAGACTACTGTATGAACCATGTCAAGAGATACGACTTTTCTGTTTAATAGGTCTATCAACCTACCTGGAGTTGCCACGATAACTTGAACACCTCGCTTTAACGAACGTATTTGGCTATCGATACTTGATCCACCATAAACAGGCAAAATTTTTATGTCGTCAACATATTTAGAATAATCGTTGAGATCTGCAGAAATTTGAAGGCATAATTCACGAGTAGGACATAAAATTAATGTCTGAGGAGCTCGTTTTTTTACATCTACTTTTTGAATAATAGGCAAACCGAATGCAGCTGTTTTGCCAGTTCCGGTTTGTGCAAGTGCGATAATATCGCGAGTTTGCGATAATAATAGAGGGATTACTTCCTCTTGGATGGGCATGGGTTGTTCAAAACCCAATTCTTGTATTGCTTCAACTATTTCTGAAACAAGACCGAGTTGTTCGAATGTTTTCATTTTTTTATAATAATGTATGTGATGGCACTACACATCCTTCTCTTTACCCCCACAACATGCGACATTATAAAAAATATGAGAGAAAAACACGAATACCTGTAAATAAGTGATTTTTCTTAAAGTGATTTGATAAATTGATAACCTATATTTAATAGAAAAAGGAAAGAATTAAAATCAACATGAAATAAAATCGGGCACAAAGGTAAGTATTATAATTGAATTACAAATGATTATGGGTTATAAAGCATTAATTTCCTCAAAATAATTATTTTACCTTTTGATACACGCACCTTTTTTTCCAGATAATTATCGATTGAACCATAAGTATCTTTTATGTAGTCAAAGGCATAATTAATGTAAGCACTATTTGCAGCAAAAAGTGCTGTCATTGCTTCCTGTAGTGTTTCTGGTAAAGGATAGGAGAACGAAATAGTTTTTTTAGGATCAATATATTTATTCGAAGCCAAATAATCTTCTTCAATGATATGCTCAGGAACACCTAATGCATATAATAATAAAGCTGCAGCAATTCCAACTCTATCTTTTCCTAAATGAGATGATAGGAGTATAGGATAATTATTTTTGTCTAACAACACATCAAACATATCTGCATATTTATCTGAATTGTTTTCTACAATTTCTTTATATGCTTCCTGCATATAAAGAATAGTTTCGCTGCGAGTAAAGTTTTCTTTTAATAGTATATCTTTTATACTATTAAAATCACCCGATTCAATAGGAATGTTTATCTTTGGTATATTAATAAAGTAAGGATGAGCTTTTTTGTCTTTTTCTGTTCTAAAATCAATAATTGTTTTGATTCCAAGTCTTTTTAATTTTTCTTGATCAAACAAATTTGAATTACTTAAATGACCTGATCTATATATTTGTCCCCATCTAAGTTGGTTTTCGTCGCCAGTGAAATATCCTCCTATATCTCTAAAATTGGAAATATTATCCATATCTATGAACCGATTGGATACTATCCCTGATGTTACACCACTTGTCTTTAAAATAAAAAATTCACGCAACCCTGAACCAGAAGGGTTCAATAAAGCAAATTGATCTTCAACTAACTTTGTTCTAACAGATGAAAAGTTTCTTATGCTTGTATCTGACATAGCAGAATATATATCTATTTTTCCATCTACATCAGGACTAACTTCCCATTTCAGTAAAAAATCGCCATCAGTGTTTTTTTCTACTACTGAAGCAATTTTTATTGTTGACATGCAACTCATCAACAATAAAGATAAAGTTAGAAAAACAATTATTTTATTTATATATTCCATTTCGTCATTTTCTGAATAAAGCAAAGCAAATATAGTAAAAGTTATTGTGTGATGCAATCTGTTTAAATATCATTTAAGATTATATGTATAGTTACAGAGCCTTATTTATATTCTTAATACAAACAATTCATTTTCAAACATTAATAACACTATATAATAAGTTATCATCAAAGATGAGTTTTAGTTGTTGAAAACATGTTGATACACTGTAGACAAAAAACTAATAAATTAATTTGCAAAATAAGAAATTTAAAAACATGCAAATCATGATTCTATTTTCCCTGCAAACTTATTCTAAGTTATCGATGACAATTTATCACCTTTTCAACAACTAAATAATGAGTTTGAATAAATTATTTATTAACTTTGACGTTTATCAACAGCTTATAATAAGGTTTGTAAAATGATGATTTACAGTCAATAATAAAAGCAATACCTGTTGATTACTTTTTGATAAACTATCTATTTATTTTAATAACATAGTATCCAAATCATTTAACAATAAAATATCAACAGTATCAACAGACATATACTATCATCATTCTTTATTTTTAAACTTATAAAACTATATATATAATAATATGTCGGTTAATAATTTAGTAACAACAGAACAAGGAATTAAAACGCAAATAAACTTACTTCGTGAAGAAAAGGATGCGCTTATACTTGCACATTTCTATCAGGATAGTCTAATTCAGGATATAGCTGACTATGTAGGCGATAGTTTAGCTCTCGCTCAATGGGCATCTAAAGCGCAAAATAAGATAATTGTGATATGCGGTGTCCATTTTATGGGAGAAACAGCTAAAATTTTATCACCTAACAAGAAGGTTCTTATTCCTGATAAAGAGGCTGGATGCTCATTAGCGGATAGTTGTCCAGCTGATCAATTTGGTGCATTTATTGAAAAACATCCCCAACATACTGTCATATCTTATGTGAACACTACAGCAGATGTAAAGGCATTAACAGATATAGTTGTTACATCGAGCAATGCCAAACAAATTATAGATTCACTTCCTACTGACGAAAAAATAATATTTGGGCCTGATAAAAATTTAGGAGATTATATAAATAGTGTAACTGGAAGAAATATGCTATTATGGGATGGTGCTTGCCATGTTCATGAACAATTTTCGTTAGAAAAAATATTAGAACTCAAACAAGAGCATCCCGAAGCATTAATCTTAGCTCATCCCGAATGTAAAAAGTTTATTTTAGAAGTAGCAGATCATGTTGGTTCTACTTCATCAATTATTAAATTTGCAACCGATTCAAAACATAACAAATTTATTGTTGCAACTGAATCTGGAATTATGCATGAATTGAAAAAACAAAATCCTTACAAAATTTTTATTGCAGCACCGCCAGAAGATACAACCTGTGCATGCAATGAATGTTCTTTTATGAAACTAAATACTCTTGAAAAACTCTATCTGTGTTTGAAAAATGAAGAGCCTGAAATAACTGTTGATGAAAGTATTAGGAAAAAAGCAGTAAACTCTATTACACGCATGCTCGAAATATCTAATCAATATGGATTATGATACAATTTTAAAGTAAGCTATATTAAAAGTATAAAGTTTAAAAAAAAGAGTGGGATTTTCTCACTCTTTTTTTAATATAATAATGTACTATTTGTTCGCTTCTTAAAGTCAATAGTTTTATAATCAATATGCCTCTGTTTCTAAAAGAGAAGTAGTTTTCATAAAAAAATAGAACATGATGTTAGTTTACAATAACATAGTTTTTTAGTCCTTCATAGAAAACATATCTAAAGCTCAACTTTTAAGAGATAATTTTATATTTTCCATCGAAGATTATTCATCCCTCAGATGTAAATAGCAAACTCAGAGAAAGATTGGAGTTGTAAAAGTCAATTTTGTTGTTCACCACAAACAATGTGAGCGATAGAATTTGATTTTTCTATCCTACAATTTATTATGGTACATTTATCTATTACAATTTGCATCCACTTCAGAAATTTGTTACATAACAAACATTCCCCGGTAGATTTTAGCAAAAACGTAACATAAAAGTGACACAAAACATTTCTTCCGTCGAAGATTGGACGAACAAGAGATGAAAACTCAATCTTCCATGGAAGAAATGTTTAGAAATGCACAAATGCGCTTTTGTTTCAAGTAAATTTGCTTTTTGGGAGATAAATGAAGGATAAATTGGAGTAAATATGAATTTCTTCTCTTATTCGTCAAATATTTCACAGAAGATTTGAGTTTCGACTCACTGTGCAGAGAAAATTCATCACAGATTTGAAATTCAACTGTTGTTTCTCAGAAAAACCGTGGAGGATTCGATTTTCAACACTCTTTCATCAAATCTTCGACCGAAGATTCAAGTTTCAAGTGTTGTCACTAAAATCTTCCGTTGAAGAAATGTTTAGAAAAGTTTTTTGACAATCGTTGATGCAATTGGAAATAGTGGTGAATGGTTTGAAACTTGGAAACCTAACAATCACACATTACCATATTAATTACGAGATGCTTTATGCATTTAGCATGATAATAGTAGATAACGATAGGAGACACATCATTATAATTGATAAGACAGGAACTATATAAAGTATAAAGCAAAAAAAAGAGTGGGTTTTCCCACTCTTTTTTAAGATAATAGTTTTAGTCTTACAAATTATAGTTGTGGTCCAGCAGCTACTAGTGCTTTTCCTTCTTCATTATCTGTAAACTTTTTGAAGTTCTCGATAAAGCGACCAGCAAGATCTTTTGCTTTGTCATCCCACTCCTTCACGTCAGTATATGTGTCGCGAGGATCAAGTATTTTATCATTTACCTCTTTCAAAGATGTAGGCACTTCAAGATTGAAGTAAGGAATCATCTTTGTTTCTGCTTTGTCTATCGAACCGTCTAAGATTCTATCTATGATTGCGCGTGTATCTTTAAGAGAGATACGTTTACCTGTACCATTCCATCCTGTATTTACAAGATAAGCAGTAGCACCGCTAGCTTCCATTTTTTTCACCAATTCTTCACCATATTTTGTTGGGTGTAATGATAAGAAAGCTGCACCAAAACATGCAGAGAATGTGGGTTGTGGAGATGTTACCCCTCTTTCAGTACCTGCCAATTTAGCGGTAAAGCCTGATAGGAAATGATACTGTGTTTGTTCTGGAGTAAGTTTAGATACTGGAGGTAATACACCAAAAGCATCAGCAGTAAGGAAAATAACCTTCTTAGCATGACCTGCTCTAGAAACTGGTTTTACTATATTGTCGATATGATAAATTGGATATGATACTCGAGTGTTTTCAGTTACTGAATTATCGTCGAAATCAATTTTTCCGTTTTCGTCAACAGTTACGTTTTCTAACAGAGCATCGCGTTTGATTGCTGCATAAATATCTGGTTCTGATTCTTTATCAAGATTGATGGTTTTTGCATAGCAACCACCTTCGAAGTTGAATACACCATCGTCGTCCCAACCATGCTCGTCGTCACCAATAAGTGCGCGATTTGGGTCAGTTGAAAGAGTTGTTTTACCTGTCCCTGAAAGACCAAAGAATATTGCTGTATCACCATCTTTACCAACATTGGCAGAACAGTGCATAGATGCCATACCTTTTAGAGGTAAATAGTAGTTCATCATAGCGAAGATTCCTTTTTTCATTTCGCCACCATACCAGCTTCCACCAACCACGTGCATTTTCTCAGTAAGATTAAATACAGTATAAACTTCAGAGTTTAATCCTTGCTCTTTCCAGTTAGGATTTGTTGTTTTGGAAGCATTGAGTGATACAAAATCAGGTTCTCCGTAATTTGCCAATTCCTCTTCAGTAGGACGGATAAACATATTTTTCACAAAGTGTGCTTGCCAAGCTACTTCCATAATGAAGCGAACTTTTAAGCGTGAATTTTCGTTAGCACCACAAAATGTATCAACAACGAACAATCTTTTGCCTGAAAGCTGATTTGTAGTTAATTCTTTCAATTCATTCCATACTTCAGGAGTAGTTGGTTTATTGTCGTTTGGTGATCCAGGAGTAGTCCACCAAATAGTATCTTTTGTAGTATCGTCTTTAACAATGAATTTATCTTTAGGAGAACGTCCAGTGAATACACCTGTCATTACATTTACAGCACCAAGTTCAGTTTCCTGACCTTTTTCATATCCTTTTAAATTTGGATTTGTTTCTTCCTTAAAGAGTTGTTCGTATGAGGGATTGTGAACGATTTCTTTTACATCCGTAATTCCATACTTGCTTAAGTCTAATTTTGCCATTTGTATTTAAAATTTAAATTAATTATTCGTACTAATATATTATATTTTAGAAATCCTTATTTGCTGACTACAAAGATAAATATTTATTTTTTACAGCGCTATTAATTAGAGAAATATTTCTTTAATTAAATGTAAATTCTTTGTGACATTAGTAAAACACATTTATTCGCTAAATGTTTATATTAAATATATATTTCTGTTACCTTTGTCATTAACTAATTCCATTATTGATATTGTAAATATTATCTTATGAAAATTGTAAATTTGTCAGAACAAAATTCTTTACTTAATACATTCGTAAGAGAAATACGGGATATACACATACAAAATGATCGATTAAGATTTAGAAGAAATATTGAACGTGTTGGCGAAATAATGGCTTATGAAATAAGCAAAGATTTGAATTATTCGAATGCGACAGTAAAAACACCTCTTGGCGAAACAGATATCGAGTTAATGAATGATGATATTGTAATTGCTACTATCCTTAGAGCCGGTCTTATATATCATCAAGGTTTTCTTAATTTTTTTGATGGAGCTGATAATGCTTTTGTTTCAGCTTACAGAAAATACAAAGAGAATCAGCTATCATTCAATATTCATATTGAATATATTGCTTCACCAATAATTACTGATAAGACATTGATTATTACTGATCCGATGCTTGCAACAGGGGGTAGTATGGAACTCTCATATCATGCTTTACTTACCAAAGGAAAACCAAAACACATTCATATAGCTACAATTATTGCAAGTCAACAAGCTATTGATTACTGCAAAGAAAAATTTCCAGATGCTAACACTACTATTTGGACTGCTGCGATCGATCCTGATTTAGATGAACATGCTTATATTGTTCCGGGTTTAGGTGATGCGGGTGATTTAGCTTATGGATCAAAAGATTAAAATCGTTACAGATGGTTTTATTTTTTATTGTAGTATTTGTCTAATTCATCTTCTACAGATTTATTTTTTCCAAACATTATTTTTTTAATGTACGATTTTATAAATCCCCATCCATATCCATATAACTGAATTCCAGTTGTAATAATTGATATTACTCCGATTGATAGTTTTCTGTATTCGAGTGAAGAAACTATAAATATAAGTGCAAAATAAATAATCAAAGGGAATAGCATCCAGATATTGTACAATGATAAAAGTAGCATTAATAGAGAACCTATTGTAAAAAGTGCAGGTAAAGTATGTACAAGTTTCAATGAAGATGGATGTAGTTGATACAATGAAATACGTGCCATGCCAAAAACATGAACTTGGCGATAAAAAGAACGTAAATCAACTCTTCTTTTGTGATATACAAATGCATCTGAAATAAGTTGGCAAGTATATCCTTTATTTCTTATTCGAAGGCTTAGATCAATATCTTCTCCAAACATATCTTTAAAACCTCCCACTGTTTCATATACTTCTCTAGAAAAGCCCATATTGAATGTTCGAGGAACAAACTTTTCCATTTTGATACCTTTTGAACCTCGTATACCCCCCGTTGTGAGAAACGAAGTCATTGAAAAACTGATAGCTTTTTGTAAATCATTAAAAGATTTATCTGCTTTGTCGGGTCCTCCATAACTGTCTGTATAGTTATCATTGAGTGTTCTTTTTACTTTATCAAAATAGAGTGGTGGAATAACACAGTCTGAATCAAAAAATACAAAATATTCCCCTTCTGCCTTCTCCATTCCATAATTTCTAGTTTCACTCCTTCCGCTATTTTCTTTATAATAATAGCGTATATTTAAACTATCATTATATTTTTGGGCAACAAGGTCACACTTTTCAGTAGAACCATCTTCAATGAGCAAAACCTCAAAATTTTGGAAAGTTTGTTTACTCAAACTTTCCAATAATTCATCTACTTCATCGGGACGATTATAAACAGGTATAATTATAGAAAAAAAAGACATAGAAAATATTAATTAGTTTCTTTGAGAAGATTATCAAAATAGTCAATTGTTTTTTTCAATCCTTCTTCAAGTTCTATTTTTGGACTCCAATCTAATTTTTCTTTTGCGAGGGTTATATCTGGTCTACGTTGTTGTGGATCATCCTTAGGTAAGCGTTTAAAAATAAGTTTAGATTTTGAGTTCGTTAATCTGATAACTGTTTGTGCTAGTTCTAAAATAGTAAATTCATTAGGATTACCGATGTTTACAGGACCAATGAAATTATCGGGTGTTGCCATCATCTTTACCATTCCATCAATTAGATCATCTACATACTGAAAACTACGAGATTGATTACCGTCACCATAAATAGTTATATCTTCATTTCTGAGACATTGGACAATAAAATTGGAAACAACCCTCCCATCATTTGGATGCATGTTTGGTCCATAAGTATTGAAAATGCGAATTATTTTTATAGTAAGATTACATTGACGATGATAGTCCATAAAAAGAGTTTCGGCACATCGTTTTCCTTCATCATAACATGAACGTTCGCCTATCGGGTTTACATTCCCCCAATAGGATTCTACTTGTGGATGAATTTTAGGATCGCCATACACTTCACTTGTTGAAGCTTGAAGTATTTTAGCACCAGTTGCTTTTGCTGTTTCTAACATATTTATAGCACCCATTACAGAGATTTTCACGGTTTGAATAGGATTGTGTTGATAGTGTATAGGTGAGGCAGGACATGCTAAATTGTATATTTCATCTACTTCAGCGATGTAAGGATTTACTATATCGTGACGAATGAGCTCAAACATTGGATTATCTAACAAGGGTAACACATTCATTTTACTTCCAGTAAAATAATTATCTAAGCAGAGAACCTCGTTGTTTTTTTCTAAAAGATGTTTACACAAGTGCGAACCAATAAAACCTGCTCCACCCGTAACTAATATTTTTTTCTTCATACTAACATGTTGATTAATGCGCAAAAGTACTTATTAATACTTTAATCAACAACGAAGAATATAGTTATATTGAACTTGCTACGCAAATAATTGTAAAGATAACAGAATATTAGAGAAAAAGGCATATCTTTGTTTTTATTAATTAGATAATGTGCAGAGATGTGACTATATAACTTTATAGTTAGTATTTATATAAAAAATTATTAGTTTAAATGGCAAAATCATTTGCAACTATTCTTATACTTTCGTTGTTTTTATTTTCATGTAATAAAAACAACAATGAATTGGTTATAGAAGGTGTGATATTGAATCTTACTACTCCTTATGTGATCGCTTCATTCCAACATGCTGATACTATACATGTTGATACTATTTTGGTAAACCAAAAAGGAGAATTTTTCTACAATCAAAATGTAGACACTTCCACAGTATTTACCTTCTATTTTAATGATTTTAGTTCATCCACAATTGTTTTTGCAGACGAAGAAATGAATAAAATAAAGGTAAAAGGAGATGCTCTTTTACCAGATTTAATAGAAATAAAAGGAGGTGAGATAAACGAAAGTCTTACAACTTTCAAAAAAGAAAATGAAGCACTTTTAAAACAACGTTCTCTTTTGATGACAAAAGAAGAATATGAAGTAGATAGTTTAGTAAACTCGGAAAATGTTATTTCTGAAAAAGAAAGAATTGCTCAAATAAATTCAATAAATCACGAATTAACACAAAGGGTCGAAGATTTCATTTTATCCAATCCTGATAAAGTTTCAAGTGTTATTTTGATTAATGATTTTTTTAAAAACAATGAAAATCCAAAATCTTTAAATCGTGTACTTGCTTACTTAAAAGATGATGCTTTGAATTCTCCATTGGCGTATAAATTAAGAAATCACAATGAAAAGCTAAAGCTATCGGCTGAGGGTTCACACATGCCTTATTTCAAAATATATACAAATAAAAATGATACTTTAAAATCCTCTGATTTTAGAGATAAATATCTACTAATGTCCTTTTTATCTTCTACTGGAGAAAAATCAAAAGAGAATATGAGGATTTTAAAAGATGAGTACAATCTTTTAGATAAAGATGATATAGAATTTCTTACAATTTATATAGACTCAGACTCTTTACCCATTCATAATCATGTAGTAGATTCTATTCCATGGAAAGTTGTGTTAGAAGATAAAAGCTGGGGATCTGATATAATAGAAAATTATAATGTCCATTATTTGCCATTTAATATTTTAATAAATCCTGAGGGAGAGATAATTTCACGAGATATTCCTGTAATTGAAGTGAAAAACTCAATTGATAAATCAACTAACGAATCTAAGAAATAAAATCAACTCTACATGCTTGTAAAGATTTTTGCAGCTGCCGTTCAAGGCATTAGTGCAACGCTAATTACAATTGAAGTAAATTGTTCTAAAGGTATTAAATTTCTTCTTGTTGGACTGCCTGATGCATCGGTCAAAGAGAGCCATGAACGTATAATTTCTGCCTTACAGTTTAATGGTTATAAATTTCCACGTAAACAAGTAGTAATTAATATGTCACCAGCTGATATTCGAAAAGAAGGATCAGCTTATGATTTGCCACTTGCAATTGGTGTATTAGCTGCTTCCGAAGGATTAAAGATAGATAAACTTCCGGATTATATTATGATGGGAGAACTTTCATTAGATGGCACTATTCTTCCAGTAAAGGGAGTTTTACCAATTGCTATTTTAGCTAAAGAAAATGGTTTTAAAGGTTTTATACTTCCTGCTGAAAATGCAAAAGAAGCAGCTGTTGTTGAGGGGTTAGAAGTATTGGGAGTAAAAAACATAAAAGAGGTTGTAGAGTTTTTTAATGATGACACAAGTATTACTCCCACTTATGTTGATATCAATAAAGAATTTTTAAATCATCAATCAGATTTTAATTTTGATTTTTCTGATGTCAAAGGTCAGGAAAATGTAAAACGAGCACTGGAAGTAGCTGCTGCGGGCGGACATAATATTATAATGATAGGTCCGCCGGGATCAGGAAAATCAATGATGGCTAAGCGAATGCCTTCTATCTTACCTCCTTTCACGATTGAAGAAGCGCTAGAAACCACCAAAATACATAGTGTAGCAGGGCAAATAAGTACAAACACTGCATTAATGCCACAACGTCCATTTCGTTCTCCACATCACACTATTAGCGATGTAGCAATGGTAGGGGGCGGAACCTATCCCCAGCCAGGAGAAATAAGCTTAGCTCATAATGGAGTACTTTTTTTGGATGAACTCCCTGAGTTTAATAGAAGTGTTTTAGAAGTAATGAGGCAACCTCTTGAGGATAGAAATATAACTATTTCAAGAGCAAAATTTACAGTTGAATATCCAGCAAGTTTTATGTTGGTGTCAGCTATGAATCCTTGCCCTTGTGGTTATTACAACCATCCTGAAAGAAATTGTGTGTGTCCTCCTGGAGCTGTTCAAAAATATTTAAATAAAATCTCTGGTCCATTGCTCGATCGAATTGATATTCATATTGAGATTGTGCCTGTACCTTTTGAGAAAATATCTGATAGAACTGCTGCTGAATACAGTTCTGAAATAAGTAAACGCGTTATTGAAGCAAGAAAAATTCAAGATAAACGGTTTAAAGATGTCGATAGTGTTTATTGCAATGCACAGATGAATTCTAAGTTGCTAAATAAATTTGCATTACCAGATGAATCAGGATTGCAATTAATGAAAACCGCAATGGAACGACTCAACTTGTCTGCTCGTGCTTACGATAGAATTCTAAAAGTTTCTCGAACTATAGCTGATTTAGAGAATTGTGAAAAGGTGCAACCAAATCATTTAGCCGAAGCGATAAATTATAGAAATTTAGATAGAGAGACTTGGGCAAGTCAGTAGCTAACACAATGATTATAGCAAACCCTTTCCAAATCATAAATACTTAATGTAATCTATACATTTTCAATCTCTATTACCGTTTAGTACTATTATAGCTTTTCAATAGGAATGATAGCATTTTTCTAATTGAGTAGAATAAGGATATAATCCAAACAGAACTCAAAGTAGAGAAATGCTTTTTTTGTGAGATTTTTTACTACTTTTGTTTAAGGTAAATATCTTCAATGGAATATTTAAATTGCAATACTTTTGCTTTATAATTAGGCTTTTTAATAACTCTCTATTCAAGAAAAATAAAATATAACAACATTATGACTATTCAACATTATGCCATCGGCATCGATCTCGGCGGAACATTCGTAAAA
>CAZXGV010000014.1:0-28964 GCA_964640575.1 uncultured Dysgonomonadaceae bacterium | reverse complement strand
ATAAAGAATACAGGAAAAACAAAGAAAAGTGTTGCACTTCTAAGTTGAACTTAGGGTCAGCCACCTGAAGAATTAATTTCATCGTCCAAGATAAGTCGCAATGAGCTATTTTTGGTAATGTAATTCCATGCCCAATTAATGAAAATGACCAATTTATTACGGACACTTAAAATAAGCATCAGGTGAAGAAACATCCAAACGAGCCAAGCAAAACGTCCTCTAAACCTAACAAAAGGGAAATCAACAAGCGCTTTATTACGACCAACGGTTGCCATTGTACCCAGATTTCTATACTCATAGAGTTTTAAATTTGATTCCTTGCCATTCAATATTCTATTTAAGTTTTTGGCTAAATTCTTAGCTTGACCTATCGCCACGTTAGCTAATTGTGGATGTCCTTTAGGATACTTTTCTGTCTCCATAATAGCAACATCACCAATAGCATAAACATCTTCCAAAGATTCTACTCTGTTTAAGCGATTTACTTTTATTCTTCCAGATGGTAACACTAAATTATCCGGAATGCCTCTAATTGGATTCCCCTTAACCCCCGCAGACCAAATAACATTTTTAGTAACTATGCTCTCACCATTACTTAAAGTGACAATTTCGCCATCATATTGCTTAACAAAAACACCTGTCTTGACAATTACACCCATTTTTCTCAAATACTTTTCAGAATACTTCTGAGCATAAGAACTCATCGATGATAAAGTATGATTGCTTCCTTCTAATAAATAAACATTGACATTATGAGCAAGAATATTTGGATAATCTTTAGGTAGAACCTCCTTCTTCATTTCGGCAAAAGCACCTGCCAACTCAACTCCAGTTGCTCCCCCTCCAACAATAACAAGATTGTATAGCCCTTCATTGTCTTCTTCGTACAAAATCTTCTCGAAGTTCATAAGAGTCTTATTACGAATCGCCATTGCCTTATAGGTCGACTTTAGACTTAACGAGTTCCTTTCAATTTCATTATTATTGAAATAATTAGTTTTTGCACCAGATGCAATAATCAAATAGTCATAAGAAAAATCTCCGATTGATGTACTAACAGTTTTATCACTATCATTTAAAGCTTCAACAGTAGCCAATCGAATACGTATATCCTTGCGGTTTTGAAATATTTTACGCAATGGAAATGAAATAGTAGCTGGCTCGATTTGAGAAGCTGCTACTTGATAGAATAGTGGTTGAAATTGGTGGTGATTTACTTTATCAATAATCAAGATGTCATACGCATTTTTCTTAAGATGTTTCACAAACTGAAGACCGCCAAAGCCACAGCCAACAACTATTATCTTTTTCTTCATGTCTATATCACAATTTAATAGGATTAAGGAATAATCTAAACGTTTAAGCTATAGCCTTTGTTTGACAGATTGTATTAAACAAAAAAAACGTCACAAATAAAATTGCAACGTTTTTTTAGTAATATCGACTATAAAGATATCCGAATCTTTACTCCTTATCTTTTTGGGGCTCATCATTTCCACCTTGTTGTTCTGTAGTAGCTTTATCTTCTGTCTTAGGAGCTTCAGATACATCTTCCTTTGACTCTGTAGCTGTTTCTGTGCTCTGAACAGTTGCTGTTGGTGAAGATGTAGACCTCCTCCTGCGAGAACGTCGCGTTCTTGGCTTCTTAGCAGTAGTGGTGTCCTTAAGCATGTTTTCATTGTAATCAACTAATTCAATGAAACACATTGAAGCGTTATCTCCCAAGCGTTTCCCAGTTCTGATTATACGTGTATAACCTCCAGGGCGATCACCAACTTTTTCAGATACATTTTGAAACAACTCGGTTAAAGCTTCTTTGTTCTGTAGAGATTTAAAAACCAACCTTCTTGAATGAGTTGTATCTTCTTTAGACTTTGTAATAATAGGCTCTACAACCTTTCTTAACGCTTTTGCTTTGGGCACTGTAGTGAAAATGCGTTTATGCATTATCAATGACGCAGCCATATTAGAAAGCATAGCTTTACGATGAGACGCTGTGCGCCCTAAGTGATTTATCTTTTTATTATGTCTCATTTCTTATTTAATCTTTATCTAATTTATATTTGGAAATATCCATAGCGAAGGTTAGATTCAATCCTTCTAGTAGTTCCTCAAGCTCGGCAAGAGACTTCTTACCAAAATTTCTGAATTTCAACAAGTCGTTCTTATTGTATTCTACTAAATCTCCTAACGTTTCGACATTAGCTGCTTTTAAACAGTTTAAAGCTCTTACTGAAAGGTTGAGGTCTGATAGTTTCCGCTTGAGAAGCTGACGCATATGGAGTAGTTCTTCATCGAATTCCTCAAGACTATCAGCATCGATAGTTTCAAGCATAATTTTATCATCAGAGAAAAGCATAAAGTGATGAATCAGTATTTTTGCAGCCTCTTTTAATGCTTCCTTAGGATGAATTGAACCATCTGTAACAATTTCGAGATTGAGTTTCTCATAATCTGTCTTTTGTTCAATACGATAATTATCAATATCATACCTTACATTCCTAATTGGCGTAAAAATCGAATCAATTGTTATGAGCTGTACATCTTCACTTTGAATCATCTCTCTGTTCTCCTCAGCTGTCACATAGCCTCTTCCTTTGTTAACAGTGAGTTCCATTCGGATTTCTGCTTTTTTCTCTAAATGGCATATTACCAAATCAGGATTCAGCACTTCAAATCCGGTCATTAAACGTCCTATATCCCCAGCCTTAAACTCTTGAGATCCTGAGAACTTAACAGTTACTTTTTCGTTATCTATTTCGTCAACAACTTGCTTAAATCTTACTTGCTTCAAGTTAAGGATGATATTCGATACATCTTCGATAACTCCAGGAAGAGTTGCGAACTCATGATCTACTCCTTCAATTTTTATTGAAGTGATTGCAAATCCTTCTAACGAAGAAAGCAAAATGCGACGTAATGCATTGCCTATAGTTACACCATAGCCAGGTTCTAACGGACGAAATTCGAATTTTCCGTAGAATGCATCATCCTGCAACATTATTACTTTATCGGGTTTTTGAAATGCTAAAATTGCCATGAAATCTTTATTTAGAATATAATTCTACTATTAATTGTTCTTTTATATTTTCTGGGATATCTGTTCTCTCTGGCCAATGTAATAACTTGCCATTAAGAGAAGATTGATCCCATTCCATCCAAGGATATTTGCTGTGATTGAAACCTTCAAGCGATCTACCTACAACTTCCAAAGACTTGGATTTTTCTCTTACCCCAACCACTTGGCCAGGTTTTACACTATATGAAGGTATATCCAACAACTTACCATCTACAGTAATGTGACGGTGTGTTACCAGTTGACGTGCTGCAGACCGTGTTGGTGCAATGCCTAACCTATATACTATATTATCTAACCTTGATTCTAATAGTTGAAGCAATACTTCACCTGTAATTCCCGTGCTACGCGCAGCTTTATCAAATGTTATACGGAATTGTTTTTCTAAAACACCATACGTATATTTTGCACGTTGTTTTTCACGTAGTTGAATGCCATATTCTGAGCTTTTCCTTCTACGTGTATTACCATGTTGCCCTGGAGGATAGTTCTTTTTTGATAGAACTTTGTCAGGACCGTAAATAGCTTCGCCAAACTTACGAGCTATTTTTGACTTTGGACCAATGTATCTTGCCATTATTTACAAATTATTCTTTATGTGAATCCTAAACTGTGCAGCCGCGATTACAGAGAAGTGTGATGTAATCTTTAATCACAGTTCAAATTTCAATTTTTAAATGAAACTTAAATTACTGATTATACTCTTCTTTTCTTAGGAGGACGACAACCATTATGTGGTAATGGTGTAACATCCACAATCTCCATTACTTCAATGCCTGATGCGTGAATAGTTCTTATTGCTGATTCACGTCCATTTCCTGGACCTTTCACGTAAACTTTAACTTTACGTAACCCTAAGTCAAATGCAATTTTTGCACAGTCAGATGCCACCATCTGAGCTGCATAAGGTGTGTTTTTCTTTGAGCTTCTAAAACCCATTTTACCTGCAGATGACCAACTTATTACTTGCCCGTCTTCATTAGTCAACGAAACAATAATGTTGTTAAATGATGAATGTATGTGGGCTTGTCCAACTGGACTTACTTTTACATTTCTTTTTTTTGCTGCGACAGTTCTTTTTGCCATATTACTTTATCACTTATTATTTGGTAGTTGTTTTCTTATTTGCAACTGTTTTCTTTCTTCCTTTACGTGTACGAGCATTATTTTTTGTGCTTTGTCCACGAACAGGTAAACCAATACGATGTCTAATTCCTCGGTAACAACCGATATCCATTAATCGCTTTATGTTCAAATGTACTTCTGATTTTAAATCTCCTTCAACTTTATATTCATTTGAAATAATCTCACGAATACGTGCTGCTTGATCATCAGTCCAATCTTTTACTTTGATATTTCTATCAACTTCTGCTTTTTCTAAAATTTTATTAGATGTGCTGCGTCCAATTCCGAAGATATAAGTTAAGGCAACTTCGCCTCTTTTATTTTGCGGTAAATCGACACCTACAATTCTTATAGCCATATACTTGTTTGTTTTTTACAATAATAATAATACTATCCTTGACGTTGTTTAAACTTAGGATTTTTCTTGTTTATAATGTACAAACGACCTTTTCTTCTTACAATTTTGCAGTCTGCTGTACGTTTCTTAAGTGATGCTCTTACTTTCATATCTTTTTTTATTTGTATCTGAATGATATTCTTCCTTTAGAAAGATCATAAGGTGACATTTCAACTCTCACTCTATCTCCTGGTAGTATGCGGATATAATGCATACGCATTTTCCCGGAAATATGAGCTGTAATCTCATGTCCATTTTCTAATTCTACACGGAACATAGCGTTTGATAACGCTTCTAATATTACTCCGTCCTGTTCTATTGGAGGTTGTTTTGCCATTGTTATTTACGATGTTTAAAGATTATCTTTTATAAATTCAAAGGTTGATAAAATGTCAGCTTTTCCATTTCTAATTGCAATTGTGTGCTCAAAATGGGCTGAAGGTTTTCTATCCTTAGTCCGCACAGTCCAACCATCTTTCTCAAAGACTACATTTTTACTACCCATATTTATCATTGGTTCGATTGCAATACACATACCGTTTTTAATCAACGGTCCTGTTCCTCTTCTACCATAATTTGGTACTTCGGGTGCTTCATGCATATCACGTCCAATTCCATGTCCAACCAATTCTCTTACTACAGAATAACCAAGTTTTTCGCAGTAAGTTTGTATTGTATTGCCAATATCTCCAATTCTATTTCCTTCTTTAGCTTTTTCAATACCTAGGTAAAGTGACTTACGAGTAACTCTCAGCAACTCTTTAACGTCCTCAGTAACTTCTCCAACGCAAAATGTATAGGCTGAATCACCACTGAATCCATTTAAATTCGTACCACAGTCTATTGAAATAATATCACCATCTTGCAAAGGTGTATTGTTCGGAATTCCATGAACCACATTTTCATTAATTGAAGTAGTGATAGAGTTTGGAAATCCATTATAGCCTAAAAAAGAAGGAGTCGCTCCATGATCTCTAATAAACTCATCCGCTATTTTATCGAGTTGCAACGCAGTAACTCCTGGTCGAATGTGGTTTGACAATTCTCCAAGTGTCATACCAACCAACCGGTTGCTTTCGCGCATTAGCTCAATTTCTTCGTCTGTTTTAAGATAGATCATATTAGTTACTCATCGTTTAACAACACCCTATTAATATGCTGCAATTGAACCCGTTCTGCCCTTTATTTTACCTGATTTTAGCAATCCGTCATAATGACGCATTAGCAAGTGACTCTCTATCTGCTGTAAAGTATCTAACACAACACCTACAAGAATCAGCAAAGAAGTTCCACCAAAAAATTGAGCAAATTGACCGCTTACACCGAAAAAACTAGCGAATGCTGGTAAGATAGCAACTATCGCAAGAAAAACAGACCCTGGTAAAGTAATACGCGACATAATTGTATCGATATACTCTGCAGTTCTCTTTCCTGGTTTTACACCTGGAATAAAACCATTATTGCGCTTCAAGTCTTCAGCCATTTGTGTTGGATTGACAGTTATTGCGGTATAAAAATAAGTAAATGCAATAATTAATAATGCAAAAAGCAAGTTATACCATACACTTGTGTGATCCATCAATGAGGACAAGAAGCCACCGCCTTCTTTTGCTGTAAAGTTTGCAACAGTTATAGGTATAAACATAATTGCTTGAGCAAAAATAATGGGCATAACATTAGCTGCATTCACTTTCAGCGGAATATATTGACGTACACCACCATATTGTCTATTTCCTACTATACGTTTTGCATATTGTACAGGAACCTTTCGTGCACCTTGAACCAACATTATTGCAGCTGCAATAATAAACAGAAGGAAAACAATTTCAAGCATGAAAACTATTAAGCCACCGCCTGAGTCTTTCAAACGTGAAACAAATTCACCTATTAATGCTAAAGGCAAACGAGCAATGATACCAATCAATATAATAAAAGAAATGCCATTTCCAATACCTTTATCAGTTATTCGCTCTCCTAACCACAAAACGAACATACTCCCCGAAGCTAAAATAATAGTAGTAGGTAAAACCCAATCCCAAAAACCTCCTGGAACAGCATTTCCGAGAGCTCCGTAGATATACGCAGGACCTTGTACTAATAAAATAATAACTGTAAGATAACGTGTATATTGGTTCATTTTTGTTCTACCACTTTCTCCTTCTCTTTGAAGTTTCTGAAAATAAGGTAGTGCTACACCCAATAACTGCATTACAATAGAAGCAGAAATATAGGGCATAATTCCTAATGCGAAAATTGAAGCATTAGCAAAAGCTCCACCAGAGAACATATCTAACAAACCTAATAACCCAGAGCTAGCGTTCGTCTGTAGCGCCTGAAGTTGTACAGGGTCAACACCCGGCAATACAACAAACGATCCAAAACGATAAATAGCTATAAAGAAAAGAGTTGTCAGTAGTCTTTTTCTAAGATCTTCAATCTTCCAAATATTCTCAATTGTTTTAACAAATCTCATTTTATTGGATTTTTATAGCTGTTCCGCCTGCATTTTTAATAGCCTCTTCTGCTGACTTAGAAAAAGCATGAGCTTTTACCTCTAATTTAGCTGTAAGTGTACCTCCTCCAAGTATTTTTAATAAATGCTTTGGAGCCATTAATCCTGCATTAATTAGTACCTCTATATCGATAACTGAGATATTATTTGTATCGGCAAGTTCTTGTAGCTTATCAAGATTAACTACTTTATATTCAGTTCTTTTCAATGGTGTGAACCCAAACTTGGGTAAACGTCGTTGAAGGGGCATTTGTCCACCTTCAAAACCTATCTTGCGTGAATAACCAGATCTTGACTTTGCTCCTTTGTGTCCTCTTGTAGATGTACCACCGTAACCTGACCCTTGTCCTCGACCAATTCTTTTACGGGTTTTTGTTGACCCTTTAGCTGGTCTTAATTTCGATAAACTCATTTCCAATGTATTATTATCTTTGTTTCTTATTCTACTATCGTTACTAAATGTTGAACTTTAGCAATCATTCCTCTTATTGTTGGAGTATCATCGTGCTCAACAATTTTATTCATTTTATTTAGACCCAAAGCATCTAACGTTCTAGTTTGATCTTTAGAAGATCCAATTCTGCTTTTTGTCTGTTTCACTTTAATTTTAGCCATATTGATATCTTCCATTATTCTAACCGTTAAAAACTCTATCTAAACCAATTCCTCTGATTTGAGCTATAGTTATAGGATCTCTAAGCTCCATGAGTGCTGCAATTGTCGCTTTAACAAGGTTATGAGGGTTAGAAGACCCTTTAGATTTCGCTAAAACATCTGTTATTCCAGCACTTTCAAGAACTGCACGCATCGCACCACCAGCTTTTACTCCTGTTCCTGTTACAGCTGGTTTAATAAATACTTCAGCACCACTATATCGCGTTATTTGTTCGTGAGGAATAGTTCCTTTATGAACGGGTACATTAACTAAGTTCTTTTTAGCAGCTTCCACTCCTTTGGCTATTGCTGTTGTAACTTCACCAGCTTTACCTAAGCCCCAACCAACTACTCCATTTTCATTACCAACAACAACCATGGCCGAAAATGTAAATGTGCGACCACCCTTGGTTACTTTAGTAGTTCTATTTATTGCTACTAATCTGTCCTTCAACTCTATGTCGTCGGCAGCTTTTACTCTATTGTTTACTCTTGCCATGATATTTAAAATTTAAGTCCTGCTTTACGAGCAGCATTTGCCAACTCTTTAACTCGTCCATGATATAGGTAGCCATTTCTATCGAAAGCTACATTTTCAATGCCAGCTTCTATTGCACTTTGAGCAATAAATTCACCAACTTTTGCAGCAATCTCTTTCTTCGGTAGTTTCTCTTCAATCTTTAATGATGAAGCTGAAGCTAATGTTTTCCCTGCATCATCATCAACTAATTGTGCATATATTTGTTTGTTGCTACGGTAAACGGTCAATCTAGGACACTCTTTAGTACCCGAGACTTTACCCCGCACACGTTTTTTTATCTTTAATCTTTTCTCTAATTTTGTCAACATTGTAATTTCAGTTTACGTAAATTATTAACTCGCTGCTGTCTTACCTGATTTGCGACGGATATGTTCGCCAACAAAACGGACACCTTTTCCCTTATATGGTTCAGGTGTTCTAAAAGAACGTATCTTAGCACATACTTGGCCAAGAAGTTGTTTATCGCAGGATTCCAAAATAATAAGTGGGCTTTTATTTCTTTCCATTTTTGTTTCTACAACAATCTCTTGTGGTAGTTGGAAAAATATTGGATGTGTGAAACCTAAAGATAACTCTAAAAGTTGTCCTGTGTTAGATACTCTGTATCCAACACCCACTAATTCTAATTCTTTACGAAAACCTTCTGACACCCCAATCACCATATTGTTGATTAATGATCTGTAGAGACCATGTAATGATTTATGTTCCTTTGTTTCTGAAGGTCTCTCTATTGATAAAGTTCCATCTTCGACTGATAGCAACATTTCTGGATGAACTTGTTGATGCATTTCACCCTTTGGTCCTTTAACGGTAACTATGTTATTATCGTCTATTTTTGCTGTAACTGATGAAGGCAATGTTATTGGTAATTTCCCTATTCTTGACATATCTATTCTAATTTAATAAATGTAACATAAAACTTCACCGCCTACTTTTTCTATTCTGGCTTCCTTATCTGTAATTACACCATGAGAAGTAGATACGACTGCTATACCTAAACCGTTTAAAACGCGAGGCATATCTTTGTAACCAACATACTGACGCAAACCTGGTGTGGAAATACGAGTTAGTTTCTTTATTGCATTAACTTTAGTCACTGGATCGTATTTCAAGGCTATCTTGATTATACCCTGTGGTCCTTCATCTACAAACTTATAGTTAAGAATGTATCCTTTTTCAAAGAGTATCTTTGTAATATCTTTTTTTAAATTTGATGCAGGAATATCTACAACACGATGTTTTGCCTGTATTCCATTTCTTAAACGCGTCAAATAATCTGCTATTGGATCTGTCATGTTTATTTTTGTTTAAATTGATCTCGCAATATCGAGACAATATTTAATTATTTATTGCTAAGGTAATATGATTACCAGCTTGCCTTTTTAACACCTGGTATAAGTCCCTTCGATGCCTTTTCTCTAAACACAATACGAGAAACACCAAACTGTCGCATATATCCTTTAGGACGTCCAGTGATTTTACAACGATTGTGAGCACGAACGGGAGATGCATTCTTAGGCAGTGCCTGAAGTGCATCATAATCACCTTCAGCTTTTAATCTTGCTCTTTTCTCAGCATAGCGGGCGATAAGTTTTGCTCTTTTCACCTCGCGAGCTTTCATTGATTCTTTTGCCATTTATCTAATTGTTTTTATCTGTTTTGAATGGTAGTCCAAATTCTCTCAACAGAGCATATCCTTCTTCATCTGTGTCGGCAGATGTAACAAAAGATATGTTCATTCCCAATATATTATTCACTTTATCAATATTTATCTCTGGGAAAATGATTTGTTCTTGGATTCCTAATGTATAATTTCCTCTGCCATCAAGCTTTGCACCAATTCCTCTAAAGTCACGAGTACGCGGTAGTGCTACACGCACAAGTCTTTCAAGAAACTCATACATCATTTTATGGCGCAACGTTACACGTACACCAATCGGCATTTTCTTTCTCAATTTAAAGTTTGAAATATCCTTCTTAGAATAAGTAGGAACTGCCTTTTGCCCGGTAATTGCAGATAACTCTTCAATTGCAGTATCAATAACTTTCTTATCCTCAATAGCTATTCCCAATCCCTGATTAATTACTATTTTAGTAAGTTTTGGAACTTGCATAACTGATGAGTATGAAAACTCTTTAATCAGAGCAGGAACAATCCTATTTTTGTAGTCTTCTTTTAAATTTACTATTGTGCTCATTTAATTTCCTCCCCTGATTTTTTTGCATATCGCACTAATTTTCCTTTGCTATCTGCTTTTCTACCTATACGTGTCGGCTCTCCAGTTTTGGGATCAACTAAGTTTAGGTTAGAAATATGCACAGACGCTTCCATTTTCTCAATTCCTCCTTGAGGATTTTGCGCATTAGGCTTTGAGTGTTTCGATATCATATTGATACCTTCAACAATTGCACGATCTTTATTAACAAGAACTTGCAAAACTCTTCCTGTTTTACCTCTATCTTCTCCGGTATTTACGTAAACAGTATCGCCTTTCTTAATATGTAATTTGCTCATTATATATTCTTTTAAAATGATTAAAGCACTTCAGGCGCTAGTGAAACAATTTTCATGTTTGTTGAACGTAATTCTCTAGCAACTGGTCCAAAGATACGACTTCCGCGTAATTCTCCAGCAGTGTTAAGCAAAACACATGCATTATCATCGAAACGAATATACGAACCATCAGAACGACGAATTTCTTTCTTTGTGCGAACAATTATTGCTTTAGATATTGCGCCTTTTTTCACTTCACTTGAGGGTATAACATGTTTTATGGAAACGACAATAACGTCGCCTACCGAGGCATAACGCCTTCTGGTTCCACCTAATACACGAATACATAATGCTTCTTTTGCTCCGCTGTTATCTGTAACAGCTAATCTTGATTCTTGTTGTATCATGTTATTTAGCTCTTTCTAAAATTTCTACCAATCTCCATCTCTTTGTTTTACTCAAAGGACGTGTTTCCATTATTCTAACTGTATCTCCAATGTTACAGTCATTTTTCTCATCGTGAGCGTGAAATTTTTTCGTTTTACTAACGAACTTCCCATATATAGGGTGTTTTTCTTTCCATTTTACAGCAACAGTGATAGATTTCTCCATTTTATTACTGAAAACGACCCCCACTCTTTCTTTTCTTAAATTTCTCGTTTCCATTATCGGTTTATGATTTGTTGATTTCTCTTGCACGGATTTCAGTATTAATACGTGCAATATCTTTTCTTTTCTCTTTTAAGATGCTAGGATTATCAAGTGGAGTAATGCTATGACTAATAACCAATTGATTTAACGATATCTTTTCTGCGTCTAACATCTCTTCCAAATCTTTGTCAGACAATTCTTTTATTTCTTGTAACTTCATTTTATATTAATGATTATAAGTTTTCGCTATAATCCCTTCTAACTACAAACTTAGTAGTTACAGGTAATTTTTGCGCGGCTAAGCGCAATGCTTCTTTAGCTACATCAAAAGACACACCCTCAATTTCAAATAATATTCTTCCAGGTGATACTGGTGCAACAAATCCTTCAGGTGCACCTTTCCCCTTACCCATCCGTACTTCAGCTGGTTTTTTAGTTATAGGTTTATCCGGAAAAATACGAACCCAAACTTGTCCCTGACGCTCCATATAACGAGTCACAGCAATACGAGCTGCTTCAATTTGCTGTCCGGTAATCCATTTAGATTGCAATGATTTTATTCCAAATGAACCAAAAGCCAACTGGTTGCCTCGCTGAGCATTTCCTTTCATGCGACCTTTCTGCTGTCTTCTGAATTTTGTTTTCTTCGGTTGTAACATTTTATTTAATCTAAAGCTTTAATTTTATTATCTTCTGCTTCTACGTTGTCCTCTTCTATCATCACTTCTGCGTCCACCTCTACGGCCACGAGTATCTTTTTGTGATGCAAAAGATGGAGCTAAATCAACTTTACCGTAAATTTCTCCACGACAAATCCAAACCTTTACTCCAATAAGTCCAACTTTTGTATGTGCTTCTGCCAAGGCATAATCTATATCTGCACGGAAAGTATGCAAAGGAGTTCTTCCTTCTTTATACATCTCAGAGCGAGCCATCTCGGCACCGTTCAAACGACCAGATACTTGAATTTTAATACCTTCAGCTCCCATTCTCATAGTAGAAGCAATTGCCATTTTAACAGCACGACGATAGGCAATATTACCTTCAATTTGACGTGCTACATTATTAGCTACAAGTACAGCATCAAGTTCAGCTTTCTTTACTTCAAAAATATTGATCTGAATCTCTCTGTCTGTTATTTTTTTAAGTTCTTCTTTCAGCTTATCAACTTCTGCTCCGCCTTTCCCGATAATCATTCCGGGGCGAGCAGTACAAATAGTGATAGTAACAAGCTTCAATGTTCTTTCAATAATAATTCTAGATACACTTGCTTTAGCTAGTCGAGCGTTTATATATTTTCTCAACTTGCTATCTTCAAGCAATGTGTCACCATAGTCACTACCACCATACCAGTTGGAATCCCAACCTCTAATGATGCCTAAACGATTTGATATCGGATTTATTTTTTGTCCCATTGGCTTAATTATTTTTTTCTGAATTTATTGTATCTACCACCAATGTAACGTGATTGGAACGTTTTCTAATTCTGTGTCCCCGTCCTTGTGGTGCTGGACGAAGTCTCTTTAGCATCGAGCCTCCATCCACCGATATAGTTTTAATATATAATTCTCCTGTTTCGGCTTTACGTTCATTTTTTTGTTCCCAATTGGAAATTGCAGATAACAATAGTTTTTCAACTCTTGCAGCAGCTTCCTTATTAGAGTATTTCAATACACCTAATGCTTTAAACACTTCCATTCCACGAACTAGGTCAACTACGTAACGCATTTTTCGAGGTGATGTAGGAACATTTCTTAAAATAGCCAAAGATACCTCTTTACGAGCTTCTTTTCTCTTTTCGGCTGATATTCTTTTTCTAGCACTCATGTCTTTAACTTTCTTTATATTTTAATTTGTGCTCCGTTTTATCTCTTTCTCGCTCCACCGTGACCACGGTATGTACGAGTAATAGCAAATTCACCAAGTTTATGACCAACCATATTTTCTGTTATATAAACAGGAATAAACTTATTCCCATTATGTACAGCAATAGTATGACCTACAAAATCTGGAGAAATCATAGAAGCTCTTGCCCATGTTTTTACAACGGTTTTTTTACCGCTTTCATTCATGTCAGAAACCTTCTTATCCAATTTAACGTCGATATACGGACCTTTTTTTAATGATCTACTCATAATGTTTATAATTAATCAGATTATTTCTTTTTTCTTCTCTTTTCTACAATGTATTTAGAAGAATGTTTTTTAGGTGCTCTAGTTTTCAAGCCCTTCGAATATAAACCACTTGGTGATCTTGGATGACCTCCAGAAGCTCGTCCTTCTCCACCACCCATTGGATGATCTACTGGATTTTTTGTAACTCCACGGTTGTGAGGACGACGTCCTAGCCATCTTGAACGACCCGCTTTACCTGATATTTCCAATTTATGGTCTGAATTACCAACACTCCCAACAGTAGCCTTACATGTTGAAAGTATTTTGCGCACTTCTCCTGAAGGCATCTTTATAATCGCATAAGCTCCTTCGCGAGAAGTTAACTGCGCATAAGATCCTGCAGAACGCACCATCTTAGCTCCTTGTCCTGGTCGCAACTCAACGTTGTGAATTACTGTTCCAATAGGTATCCTAGACAAAGGCAAGGCGTTTCCAACTTCAGGAGCAGCATCTGCACCTGACATCACTATGGTTCCAACTTTTAATCCATTAGGTGCTAAAATATATGACTTAGCTCCATCAGCGTAGAAAAGCAATGCAATTCTAGCTGAACGATTTGGATCATACTCTATTGTTTTTACTGTAGCAGGAATCCCATCTTTATTTCTCTTGAAATCGATAATTCTATATCGTCTTTTATGACCGCCACCACGGTAACCAACAGTCATTTTACCACGACTATTTCGTCCACCTGATGCGCCTTTACCAACAACAAGAGATTTCTCCGGTGTATTTGTAGTGATATTTTCAAATGCACCGATAATTTTATGTCTCTGACCCGGCGTTGTGGGTTTAAATTTACGTATTGCCATTATATATTATATATTACTGTATAAATCAATTGTTTCACCTTCTTGTAAAGTAATAATAGCTTTTTTAAATGAAGGCGTTTTACCTTGCACTACCCCTGACTTTGTGTATCTGCTTTTAATTTTACCATTGTAAATCATAGTGTTTACACGTACAACATGTACATCGTATAACTCTTCTATTGCTTTTTTAATCTCAACTTTGTTAGCAGTTGGAACAACAATAAATCCATAACGATTTTCGAACTTGTCGGTCATTTCGGTTTGCTTCTCCGTAAATATTGGTTTTATAATAATTCCCATTATTCTTCTCCTTTTTCTTTAAATGAACTATTGATAGCCGCAATAGAAGATTCCGTGAGTATCAAACTCGCGCAATCTAATATCTTATATGTGTTTATATCAGAGGCTGTTACGACATTCACATTTCTTAAATTTCGAGCTGACAAATATACGTTTTTATTCTGGTTTGGTAAAACCAAAAGCAACTTTTTATTCGCAAGCTGCAAGTTGTTAGCCATATCCACCATGCTCTTTGTTTTTGGAGTCTCTAAATCGAAATCTTCAACTACAACAATTGCATTGCTTTTTGCCTTTAAGGAAAATGCTGATTTACGAGCCAAAGCCTTTTCCTTCTTATTTAATTTAAAGCCGTAATTTTTCGGTTTTGGTCCGAATGCTCTTCCTCCACCCACTAAAATAGGAGATTTAATATCACCTCTACGAGCACCTCCAGAACCTTTTTGTCGGATAATTTTACGTGTACTACCTCTTATTTCGTTACGCTGTTTTGTTTTGTGCGTACCTTGGCGTTGGTTAGCTCTGTAATGTTTTACATCTAACCAAATAACATGTTCGTTAGGTTCTATTCCAAAAATGGAATCATTAAGCGTAACCTTTCTATCTGTTACTTCGCCTTTTATGTTATGTATATTTAACTCCATTTTATTTCTCTATATATAATATTGAACCTTTTCCTCCAGGTACAGAGCCTTTCAGTAATAAAAGGTTGTGTTCTGGAATTACTTTTATAACTTGTAAATTTTGAACTGTTACACGCTCGTCTCCCATTTGTCCCCCCATAGGCATTCCTTTGAATACTTTAGATGGTGAAGCTGCCGCTCCAATAGAACCAGGGTGTCTCATTAGCTTTCGCTCTCCGTGAGATCCTGTCATACCTCCAAATCCATGACGCTTTACAACTCCTTGGAATCCCTTACCCTTGGAGATACCAGATACATCAACAAACATGACATCATTGAAGATATCTACGGTAATTTGATCTCCTAACTTAAATTCATCCCCAAAATCTTTGAACTCAGCCAAGTGTCTCATTGGTGCTACTCCTGCATTTTTAAAATGACCTAACTCGGGTTTGTTGGAACTTTTTTCTTTCTTTTCCTCAAAACCCACTTGAATGGAATTATACCCATCCGTCTCGGTTGTTTTAACTTGAGTAACAACGCAAGGACCCACTTCAATAACAGTGCATGGAACATTTTTTCCATCGGCACTGAAAACGGATGTCATTCCGATTTTCTTTCCAATTAATCCTGGCATTTCTCTGTTTTTTAGTTTACCTCTATCAACTGATTAGAGGATTAGTTATTAATAATTGAATCTAATAGTTTACTCTCAAAAATCATTTTAATTGATTAATGTAATAATGCTGCAAACTAGTTATACTTTAATTTCTACTTCAACTCCACTTGGCAATTCAAGTTTCATTAATGCATCTACAGTTTTAGCTGTAGAACTGTAAATATCTATAAGTCGCTTAAAAGATGACAACTGGAATTGCTCTCGCGCCTTTTTGTTTACAAATGTTGAACGATTCACTGTGAATATTCTCTTGTGAGTAGGAAGTGGAATTGGACCACTTACAACTGCACCAGTAGCTTTTACAGTTTTCACGATTTTTTCTGCTGATTTGTCAACCAAGCTATAATCGTAGGATTTCAGTTTAATTCTGATTTTTTGGCTCATAAAATTATTATATTATTTAATCAAATCTACACGTCCAGAAACTTCTTCTAAAATATCTTTAGCAATAGAAGCAGAAACCACTTCAAAATGTGAGAATGTCATAGTTGAAGTTGCGCGACCTGACGCAATAGTACGCAAGGTAGTCACATAACCAAACATTTCTGACAATGGAACAATTGCTTTTACAATACGCGCACCCGAACGGTTCGACTCCATCCCCTCAATTTGTCCACGGCGTTTATTTAAATCGGAAATGATGTCACCCATATTTTCTTCCGGAGTAACTACCTCAACATTCATGATAGGCTCTTTCAAAACAGGTGAAGCCTTTTCTGAGGCATTTCTAAATGCTTGAACAGCACAAACCTCAAAAGAAAGCTGATCCGAGTCCACAGGATGGTATGACCCATCTAATACAGTAACCTTCAACTTATCTAATGCATATCCAGCAAGCACACCTGTTTTCATGGCACGCTCAAAACCCTTTTGAATAGAAGGAATATATTCTCTTGGAATATTCCCGCCTCTCACCTGATCTATAAATTGCAACTCACCTTCAAAATCCGAATCTGCTGGTTCGATACGAACAACCATATCAGCAAACTTACCACGACCACCTGTTTGTTTTTTGTAGATTTCGCGAAGCTCAACTGGTTTAGATATAGCCTCTTTGTATGTTACTTGTGGACGTCCTTGATTGGCTTCCACTTTAAACTCACGTCTCAAACGATCTATAATAACCTCTAGATGTAGTTCACCCATACCCGAAATCACAGTTTGACCTGTATCATCATCGGTTTTTACAGTAAATGTTGGATCTTCTTCTGCAAGTTTAGCTAAACCGGTTGAAAGTTTATCTAAATCCTTTTGAGTTTTAGGCTCAACTGCAATTCCTATTACTGGATCGGGAAAGTCCATAGATTCCAACAAAATAGGATTTTTTTCATCACATAAAGTGTCACCTGTACGGATGTCTTTAAAACCTACACCTGCACCTATATCTCCACATGCAATAAAATCTTTTGGATTTTGTTTATTAGAGTGCATTTGGAAAATTCGTGAGATTCTTTCTCTCTTATCCGATCTTGGGTTATAAACATAAGATCCAGCTGATAGAACACCTGAATAAACTCTAAAGAAACACAACCGTCCGACGTATGGATCTGTTGCAATCTTGAAAGCCAAAGCACTCATAGGTTCATTAACATCAGCTTTACGAACCAACACCTTAGAAGAATCTCTTGGGTCTACTCCCTCAATTGCTTCAGAGTCTAAAGGACTAGGCAAATAAGCACAAACTGCATCTAAGAGAACCTGAACTCCTTTGTTTTTGAAAGAAGAACCACATAGAATTGGATTTATCTGCATTGACAAAGTCCCTTTGCGAATAGCAGCAATAATTTCTTCCTCTGTTATAGAGTCAGGATCATCAAAAAACTTCTCCAGTAACTCGTCATCACACTCTGCTGCGGTTTCAATCATCTTCTCGCGCCATTCATTAGCCTCATCAAGCAAATCTGCAGGAATGTCTTCAATATGATAGTCAGCACCCATGGTTTCATCATGCCATATAAGTGCTTTCATAGTAATAAGATCAACTACTCCCTTAAAATCCTCTTCAGCTCCAACAGGAATCTGCAAAGGACATGCATTTACTCGCAACACAGATTTAATCTGATTTATCACCTCAAAGAAGTTGGCACCAGAACGGTCCATCTTGTTGACATATCCAATACGTGGCACCTTATACTTGTCGGCTTGGCGCCACACTGTTTCAGATTGAGGCTCAACTCCCCCAACTGCACAAAATGCAGCAACTGCTCCATCAAGTACACGCAAAGAACGCTCTACCTCAACCGTAAAGTCAACGTGTCCTGGAGTATCAATTAAGTTTATCTTATATGTTTCGCCTTCGTATTCCCAACTAGTAGTAGTAGCAGCTGAAGTAATGGTAATTCCTCTTTCCTGCTCTTGCTCCATCCAATCCATTGTAGCAGCACCATCATGCACCTCTCCAATCTTATGAGTTAAGCCTGTATAATAGAGTATCCGCTCTGATGTGGTAGTTTTACCAGCATCAATATGAGCCATTATCCCAAGATTCCGCGTATTTACTAATGTATTTTTTAAACCTTTTTCCATCTTTCTTACCTAATCTTTAAAATCTAAAATGTGCGAAAGCGCGATTTGCTTCGGCCATTCTATGCATATCTTCTTTTCGCCTAAATGCACCCCCCTGACTGTTATAAGCATCAACAATTTCACCTGCTAATTTATCAGCCATTGATTTTCCTCCTCTTTTACGTGCATAAAGGATAAGGTTTTTCATTGAAACCGACTCTTTTCTATCGTGACGAATTTCAGTTGGAACTTGAAAGGTAGCTCCACCAACGCGACGCGATTTAACTTCAACTTGGGGTGTAATATTATCTAAAGCAGCTTTCCAAACTTCGAGAGCTGACTTTTCCTCATTTGGCATTTTAGCCTTCACTATATCTAATGCAGAGTAAAAAATGTCATAAGAGATACTTTTTTTACCATCATACATAAGGTGGTTAACAAATCTAGTCACCCTTACGTCTCCAAAAACAGGATCTGGAAGAACCTGTCTCTTTTTAGGTTTAGCTTTTCTCATTTTTTCAAAATGTTTTATGTTGGTTTGGTTGCCGTTAATTGTCTTCAAAGATTCCACCGAATCATTTACTCAACCCAGAAAGTAGCTTATACCAAAAATCTCAACATCGATTGTTTTTTAATTTTTATTGTTTCTAAAATCAAATGCGTCTGAACGCATTATAGATAATTTTTTATTTTTTTGCAGCTTTCGGACGCTTAGTTCCATATTTAGAACGACGCTGAGTACGATCAGCTACACCTGCAGTGTCCAATGTGCCACGCACGACATGATAACGAACACCTGGCAAATCCTTTACCCTTCCACCACGCACAAGAACAATTGAGTGCTCTTGCAAATTATGACCTTCTCCAGGAATATAAGCATTCACCTCTTTAGAATTGGTTAAGCGTACACGTGCAACTTTTCGCATTGCCGAGTTTGGCTTCTTTGGAGTCGTAGTATAAACCCTTGTACAAACCCCACGTCTTTGTGGACACGAATCTAGCGAGGGCGACTTGCTTTTTCCTGTTTGCGACTTACGTCCTTTTCTTACTAATTGTTGAATTGTAGGCATTTTCTACTTTATTTTTCTATTAATCATTTTTTATTCTCAATAAATTTACCTCGAATTTGAAATAAATATTGCTCCTTAATTTTCGTATAATGAGACTATTATATCTCTTAACCTTCATATCTGAGGCTAAAAACGGCACAAAATTACAAAGAATCAACAAGATATGCAAAGAATCTCATCTTTATTTACAATATATCTTCTGAATGTTTGTTTTAAGCTTATTGGATAACAAATAAATATTGTGTCTTTAATCACCCAAACACATGTTATATCATCAATAACAGATAGAGGATTATGCAGTATAGAATAAAAAGAGATTCTCAGCTTAATTATTTAGGCTCAACATGCGTAAACACATGTTCGATTTGAGGAAAATTGTCTCGTATAACATCTTGAACACAGTGTCCAATAGTATGTCCCTCCTCTACCGACAGCTCGGCTGAAACTCGAACATGAATATCAACCACGTATCTCATCCCAAATTTACGGATAAAACACTTTTCTGTGTCTATAACACCATCTACTTCTTCGGACACTGATCTGACCTGACTGATAAGCTCGTCATGATTTTGCTCATCTAATAACTCTCCGAGTGCAGGTCTAAACACAAAATAGGCATTCACTATAATAATTGCTGCTGCAACAAGTGCCGCCCAGTCATCCATGCTCTCATAACCTTCTCCTAACAAAAGAGCCAATGCTATCCCAATAAAAGCAGCAAGAGAAGTTATTGCATCGCTACGATGATGCCAAGCATCTGCCCTTAAGGATGTGCTGCCAGTTTTCTTGCTTTTTTTATTTACAAACTGGAAGAGAGACTCCTTATAAATAATTACTCCACCTAATACAATCAAAGTATACGGGCTGGGCATTTTTTGAGGAGACTGAATATTGACTATTGCCTGAAAAGCAATAAAACCAGCACTAACTATAAGCAAAAGAACAACTAGAAAACTAATCACTGGCTCTACCTTACCATGTCCAAAAGGGTGATCTTCATCAGATGGTTTATCCGAAACTCTTAACCCTAGAAAAACTACAAAGGAAGAAAAAACATCTCCAGCACTTTCGATTGCATCTGCAATAATAGCAAATGAATTTCCAAGAATACCTGTAATTAATTTTATAAATACCAATGCAACATTGCTGAAAAGACTTAGTAAAATAGCACGACGCGCTTGCTTACCTTTTGAAAATGTTTTTTGCATGTATTATAAAATATGAAATGCTCGCTTGTAAATAAATTATCAAGTTACAAAGGTAAGATAAAAAATAGACAGTTTATATATCAAAAGCCATCATTCTGTTTGTGGTAAATCTAACATTAACACCGTGTTTTTCAAATATTCAAACTCAAGCTCGAAACATTCAGCAAAAATACTGCTTCCTATATTGTCTTCAATCTGATTTGTAGTCCACAATTTTCCTTCTTGTAGTTGAAGATCGTCAAATGCTTTCTTAGATGTGATGATTGATGCGTATAGAAAAATAAGACGTTTTGTGTGTTCATTTTCAAAAACATACTTCAACAAGAATCTTACAGGCAGTTTATCAGTTGAGACTTCGGCTTTAAGTAAGTTTTTAATGGCTTCCTCGATATTATGGTTGTACTGCATATATTTTTCGAAAGGATAATCTAACTTTTGTGGATCAAGAAGTCGCGAGCTGTCTCGTGGTTTTAAATATAATTTTCCATCATGAATGAGTGCTACACGGACTAGTGGATGAAGAAATTTATTTTTCATGGTTATAGAAACTGATTTTGCTATCCTTCCTTGCACATCACCACTTTCGCTTATTACGGGTAGCCACTCCTCACTTTCCAATCTTTTACAAAGCAGTCTAAGTCTCATTGCTTCTAACACTATTAATACCAGTAGAATTAGTTGAAACAAATTTAATACCAATATAATATCAATCATCGGAAATTGACTTGTGAAAAAAACACGAAACCCAAGAATAACAATTAAATGAAATGTAAGTGCATACTGAGTTTGAAATGCTACATGAAAAGATTCATAAAGATAAGATTTTCGCTCTCCCATGTCAGTTCTAGCAACTTTTCTAATCATTGATTTGCGTGAAATTCGAAATATCATTAGAGAAAAGACCAACGCTATTTCAGCAAGAATAAAAGAATATCGTGGGTTAAAGTCAGGCACTACAATAAACAGTCCCAAAAAAGCCATTAAAAAGCTCCATGCAGAGATATCATATATAATACGCAACTCCTTCTTCATGTTGAAAAGAAGTGGCAATATAGATAAGATAAATCCCAATGCAAATGCAACGAGCGTATTTATTTGTCCAATTAAAATTGAAAAAATAAAATAAGGCAACAACCCCAATGCAGGATTATTGAAGATTCTTCTTATTATATTATCTTGCATATACATCTTTAAATCTCTTGTTTAAAATAAAACAGCTTACTTTATTAAAGTTTATTAAAGCTTTAACAAAAGTGGAACCTTAAAAATACACGGAAAACTTGATCCAAAAAAAACACCAATATAAAAATTGCTATCAAATAAAATTTGCGGCTTGAAAACAAAACACTCAAAAACATAAGTCCATGTTTTTAAATAATGAATTCGATTACTGTATAACAACACTACTTGTAGATTGTTTATGAGGAAAATGAAATACTATATATGTATAACAACATTATTTAATCATCCTCTCATCACACTTTTAACTCTCACAATAATACTATTCTTCAACACTCTCAAACAACAACTATATGAACAAACCTGTAAAATCGAGTACAACTTTACGCTTTCAATCATATATAAATAGCAACGTTACAATTCCAATAATCATACGAATTCAGCAAGTCGAACATTAGGGCAAGATAGGGTGGTAGCAACTTAAATGACACTATCCACATTTTTAGCTTTGTGTAGATTTAAAACTTTTGCGCTTCGATAAAACAAGCAATATTAAAATGATATTATATGAGAAAATTTTAAAAACTTAAAGATTATCTTTATAGTACTCTATTACTTTATTGTATAAATACATTCTTGAATTGCTTCCTGAAATAAAGTGGTTTTTATCGGGAAAGATAAACATGTCAAAATGTTTATCTGCATTTATTAGAGCACGAACATACTCCATTGAATTTTGTACATGTACATTATCATCTGAAGTTCCGTGAATTAACAATAAATTGCCCTGTAAGTTAGGAGCCAATGCTACTGCTGAACCTTTATCATAACCAGCTGCATTTTGTTGCGGAGTACGCATAAATCGCTCCGTATATATTGTGTCATAAAAACGCCAGTCTGTTACTGGTGCTATAGCTACACCTGCTTTGAATATGCCATTTCCTCGACTCATACTCATCAACACATTATAACCTCCATAACTCCATCCCCATATACCCAACTTGTTGTTGTCAACATAAGGTAATGATGCAAAATATCGTGCAGCAGCTATCTGATCATCAGACTCAATTAAACCAAGATTAAGGTAAGTTTGTTTTCTAAATACTTCGCCACGAGCGCCTGTACCTCTCCCATCTACCGATGCTACTATAAAACCTTGTTTTACCAATGCGTAATACCAATCCACACTAAACCTGTCTATCACTTGCTGCGAGTTTGGTCCAGAGTACTGAATCATTACAACCGGATACTTCTTTGAACTATCGAACGATGTTGGCTTTATCATCCACCCGTTCAGCTGTGTTCGCCCATCCCCAGCAGGTAATGTTATAAACTCTTTTGCGGGTAAATTGGCTTGAGCAACCTTTTGTGCCACATCTTGATTATCTTGCAATGTTCGCAATAGTTTTCCGTTGGAGTCATGCATTGTTACCAAAGTTGGCGTAGTAGTATTAGACCATTTATTAATAAAAAACTTGGCATTGCTACTAAACGTAGCTGTGTTAAATCCAGAATTTGAAGATAGTTTTGCTGTAACTCCTTTATCAATAGTAGTTTTATATATTGTTCTTTTCAAAGGACTTTCATCTGCCGCTTGATAATAAACCGCACCTGTTTCTGAGTCAACTGCCAATAAACTCGTAATATCAAAATTACCACTGGTCAGCTGTTTCTGAAGCGAACCAGAAAGTCCATATATATAGATGTGGCTAAAGCCATCTTTTTCTGATATATATGTAAATTGATTGGGCAAAAAGTGAATTGAATTTATAAAGTTCGAATCAACAAAATATTTGTTTTCTTCACGCAAAATCAACTTTGAGACAGTGCTACGAGGATTCACAAAGTACATATCAAATCTGTTTTGATTACGATTGAGCGTCATAACTGCCAACTTAGTTTCATCTTTTGTAAATGAGATACGTGGCATATATCCTTCTTCATCAAGGGGAATATCCATTTTCCTTGTTGTTTGTGCATTAATATCATACACAAAGCAACCAACCTTTGAGTTCTTTTCGCCTGCTTTTGGATATTTATAAGTATAAAAATCTGGATAAAGTTTATTTTCGAACAACTGAAACGAAAACTCTCTTACTTCCGATTCATCTGTCTTCACAAAAGCTAGCAAACTGTTATCGGGCGAGAATTCCATTAAACTAGTTACACCAAACTCCTCCTCATACACCCAATCGGTAGCACCATTTATTATTTTATTGTACTCTCCATCTTTAGTGACCTGCGACTCTGTGTCAAAATCAAACTTAGCTAACCAAATATTATTATCAGCGACGTAAGCTAGCATCTTCCCATCAGGAGAAAACGTTGGAATCATTTGTTTTGAATCATTCTCAGTTAGCTTTCTCACCAAATTGCGACGCACATCGTGATAGTAATAGTTAGCTTTAAAAGAATGACGATAGATTTGTTCTTTATCTCTATATATAATTACTCTAAACTCATCGGGGCTCACCAAAAATCCCTGAAAAGTATCAAATGTACATTGACGCGCCTTTTCTGTACTAAACAACGTATCCACTATATTACCTGTAGCATACTCAAACTTAACTACAGCATTGCTCCTATCGTTCATTTGATAATAATGCATTCCATCAATCGACGAAACCATTGGCTTTACACCTTTTGGACTATAAGTACCATCTACAATTTCTTTCAAACCATATTGCTGTGCAAATCCACCGAAGCTCGCGAACAAAAGCACAGTTAGAAACCAAATCTTTTTCATATACAAACTTATTTTTATCACAAATATATAATATTAATCTCTAATTTTAGGCTTCTATCAGATAGAGAAATAAAATAAGAGGCAGTCAAAAGTTTTTTCCAATGACAAATTGCCTTACATTGCTTCCATTGAATAGATAATCATAGGAAACTGTCGATTTCATAGAACGAAACTTTTCAGAACACAGCAAAACCACTTTTGGATATAGCTTAAAGCAACTTGTAAATGTCGAACATACTTGAAAATACAATTAACAAGCACTAAATAGCTTTATTAAAAACAGTTTACACACAAAATAAACGACATAAAAAACGACACCTAAACTGTCCACACAAATAAATATTGTTATCTTTGTATAGTTATAATTGGGATAAGTAGTGATTGACTCGAAATAAATAAACGATTGGTTGACTATTTAAAGTGGAGTTACACCCATAAAAACGCAATAATTTACTGAAACAAAAGATGAACCTGCTTAAAGAAAAAATGTTTAAATATGATGCTCCACAGCGTGCTAAAGCTGCTGGCATCTACCCTTACTTTCGTGTAATAGAAAGTGATCAGGATACGGTTGTTACTATTAACGGAAAGGAAGTTCTAATGTTTGGCTCAAATGCTTATTTAGGACTAACCAACCATCCAAAAGTGAAAGAAGCATCTATCGATGCTATTAAAAAGTATGGTTCTGGCATGGCTGGGTCACGCTTTCTTAACGGGACACTTGATTTGCATATAGAACTCGAAAGAAAACTTGCTAATTTTGTACGCAAAGATGACGCAATTGTTTTCTCTACAGGTTTTAATGTAAACCAAGGAGTCATTTCGTGTATAACTGGCAGAGAAGACTTTATACTTTGGGATGAACTGAACCACGCATCTATTATTGAAGGACAACGACTTTCTTTTTCTAAAAAATTCAAGTTTCGCCACAACGACATGGTTTCACTTGAGAGACAATTAATAAAGTGCAACCCTAGTAAAGTAAAACTAATTGTAGTTGACGGAGTATTTAGCATGGAGGGCGATGTTGCAAACCTTCCCGAAATTGTACGTTTAGCTAAAAAGTACAAGGCAAACATAATGGTTGACGAAGCACACGGCATTGGTGTAATGGGTAAAAACTTTAATGGAAAGGGATCAGCCGAACAATTAGGAGTTTTAGATGATATTGATTTGATAATGGGTACATTCAGTAAGTCGTTGGCATCAATTGGTGGATTTATTGCAAGTGATAACAGCACTATTAATTACATAAGACACAATGCTCGTTCATACATATTTAGCGCAAGCATCACACCAGGTGCAACTGCCGCTGCATCAGCAGCTTTAGATATTTTAAAAGCTGAACCCGAAAGAATTGAAAAGCTTTGGGAGCTCACAGACTATTCCTTGAAGCGATTTAAAGACAATGGATTTGAAATAGGCAATACATCAACTCCAATCATTCCACTTTTTGTGAGAGACAATGATAAAACATTTTTAATTACCAAAATGCTTTTTGAAGAAGGAGTATTTGTAAACCCAGTTGTTCCTCCCGCAGTTGCAGCCAAAGATACATTGATTCGTTTTTCTTTAATGGCAACACACACGATAGATCAAGTAGACGAAGCTATAGATAAAATCACAAATGTATTCCGTCAATTAAACGTAATAGAATAAAATTATCTCGATATTAAACCACTAAAAATAAAAGGACTGCTCAATCAAATAAGATTACCTTATTTTTTTGAGCAGTCCTTTTTTTGCTTAGAATTACACAAATAGAATTATCCTCTTAATTTCCACCATTATCTGATAAATAGGATGCTATCCCTTCTTGTGTTGCAGATAAAGCTTTTTCTCCTTTTCTCCAATCGGCAGGACACACTTCTCCATACTCTTCGGTAAACTGCAATGCATCAATAATTCTGATTACCTCATCCACACTACGCCCTAAAGGCATATCGTTTACAACCTGATGTCTTACTATTCCTTCTTTGTCAATCAAGAACAGTCCACGATATGCTTCCGAAGCACCTTCAAAAATTAAACCCTTTTCTGAATCTTCTATATAAGTACCCGCTAACACATCATAATCCATAGATATTGTCTTATCGTGATCGGCTACAAGAGGATAGTTAACACCTTTTATACCACCATCATTTAGTGGCGTCTGAAGCCATTTCCAATGCGAGAATGCAGAGTCTGTAGATGCAGCAACCAACACTGTGTCACGCGATTCAAATTCTGACATTTTATTTTGAAATGCTATTAATTCTGTTGGGCAGACAAAAGTAAAGTCTGCTGGATAAAAGAAAAACACAACGTATTTTTTATCTAAGTACTGTTCTAAACTAAAATCTTCTATTATTTCGTTTCCGTTAATAACGGCTTTTGCTCTAAATGAAGGAGCTTTTTTTCCTACTAATACTGACATATATTATTTGTTTTAAAAAATGAATTACGTTGCAAACATACATTTTTACCACGTAATTAAGTCATAATAAGCCGTCTATCACATATAGAAAAAACCTATAACAAAGCAAAGAGGCTGTAATACACACAGTTTGAGAATCATAAAACCTACAATTAAATCTTCATTCCACAGTAAAAACATATCCAAGTTTGACGCTAAGAACTGAAAACAATCTCTAATATATTATTTTAAATGTACTATATGTAGCACATTCCAATAAAAAATGAGTACATTTGCATGCAATAAAAACCCAGAAAAAAGACTTACTACTATGTCATTTATTGCAGATAGAATAATTACAGAAGGGTTCACTTTCGACGACCTGTTGTTAGTTCCCGCCTATTCCGAAGTTCTTCCTCGGGATGTTGATTTAAGCTCTAAGTTTTCACGAAATATATTGTTGAATATCCCCATGATTTCGGCTGCTATGGATACCGTAACCGAAACCAACATGGCAATAGCAATTGCACGCGAAGGCGGCATCGGAGTTATTCATAAAAATATGTCAATCGAAAATCAAGCCAAGCAAGTTCGTGCCGTAAAACGTGCAGAAAATGGAATGATTCTAAACCCCATTAGCACTACACGCGAAAAAAATGTTGCTCATGCATTAGCCATTATGTCTGAATACCGTATTGGCGGCATTCCTGTGGTTGACGATGAGAACCGCCTTGTAGGTATTGTAACAAATCGTGATTTGCGCTTTGAGAAAAACATGACAAAACTTATTGATGATGTGATGACAAAAGAAAACATCATCACTACAGGACAGTCAACCGATTTGGAATCAGCAGCTGAAATACTACAAGAACATAAGATTGAAAAATTACCTGTGGTGGACTCCGACAACAAATTGATTGGCTTAATAACTTATAAAGATATAACAAACGCTATAGACAAACCTTTTGCGTGTAAAGACGACCAAGGGCGCCTACGTGTAGCTGCTGCTATCGGAATTACAAAGGATTCAGTAGATCGTGCCAATGCACTGGTTGAAGCTGGTGTTGATGCAATTGTTATTGACACTGCTCACGGACACTCGAAAGGAGTTGCCGAAATGCTGAGACAAGTCAAAAAACTTCATCCCGCCATCGATGTGGTTGTTGGAAACATTGCAACTGGCGAAGCAGCAAAAATGTTGGTTGAAGCTGGTGCAGATGGTGTGAAAGTGGGAATTGGTCCAGGCTCAATATGCACAACTCGTATAATTGCTGGTGTGGGTATGCCACAAATCTCCGCCATCTACGATGTGGCAATTGCTTTGAAAGGTACAGGAGTTCCGCTTATTGCCGATGGGGGTTTGCGCTATTCTGGCGATATAGTTAAAGCTATGGCTGCAGGAGCATCATCTGTTATGATGGGTTCGATGTTGGCTGGTACTGAAGAATCACCTGGTGAGACTGTTATCTTTAGTGGACGCAAATTTAAGACCTACCGAGGCATGGGCTCTCTTTCTGCAATGCAAGAGGGTTCGAAAGATAGATACTTTCAAGACGCAGAAGATGATGTAAAGAAATTAGTACCTGAAGGTATTGAGGCTCGCGTTCCTTTTAAAGGCACATTGCAAGAGGTGGTTTATCAAATGGTAGGCGGACTACGCGCTGGTATGGGATATTGTGGAGCAGCTACAATTGAACAATTGCATCAAGCAAAATTCACACACATCACCTCGGCTGGATATGCTGAAGGTCATCCTCATGGTGTGATGATTACGCGTGAAGCTCCAAACTATAGTCGTGGAACTGAATAATTAGAAGAGCATTTAA
>CAZXGV010000013.1:0-29023 GCA_964640575.1 uncultured Dysgonomonadaceae bacterium | reverse complement strand
TATTTGAAAAAGATTTTCATTTAAACTTATCAACAAAGTTAGAAACCTGCTGGGATATTAAAAAAAGAGGGAGAGTGATGGCTGTAGAGTAGATTATAAATTAAAAAATGGAAGAACCTGCTGATCAAATGAGCATAATCTTCAAGAAACTTGAAGTAGGTAGATTATATTAAGAAAACAGCACTTAATTATTTAATATGAATCAATTTTTTCTTTAGCAATTTCTTTAAATTTTTCATCAAGCTGTCCTTTAAATTTTTTTCCAACTTTATCAAATGTATCCAAAAGATCAGGGAATGTACCTTCTCCACCAATAAAGTCCCAATATTCATTGCCAATTAAGAAATCATTGGGATGATCCATCATACCTGATTCAGTAAACCTAGAATAAGGCTCAGGGTGATATGGATTATATGGGAATGCTAAAAAAACCTTTACTGGTTTTCTTCTTCTTGCAACCCATTCTAAAAGCTTTGTTTTACTTTTTTCAAAAACATCTATATTGGGCTTAACAGTCTTTATTTCAAAATAATATTCAATGTTATTCCTTTTCATATAAAAATCTGCAATATTCCCAGACTTCTGAAATTCACCATTAGTAGAAGGGGCTCTTAAAACCTCTTCAATTTCTTCTTCTATATTTGCTTTTCTTTCATTGTTTCGCAGCTTGTTAATAATGCTTCCAATAACAGATTTCTGAGATTTCGAAATTACCCCTCCTACACCATAGTTTCTAAAACTTTCTTCTGAGGTTTCAGAAGAAATAATAACAGAAACATCTTCGTAAATAGACATACCGAGGGTAGTTGCCATTGAATGTATAAAGGAATATGCTGCAATCTTCTCACCATCTTGTATTAAACGAGCTAAAAAAGGCATAGAAGTGGTTTCTCTTCCATAAGACCTTAATTTTGCTTCTATTTTATTTGAAAGCAGCTCTTCTATCTCTTGCTTTTGATTTAATGATAATGCCATATATTTTCACTGATATTCGTTATTGAACTTAAGCCAAAATAAAATTATTTACTGTTATTTTTCTCTTTTAAATGAAATATTATTTCTGAATATGCATTTCTATCTTTCTCAACACGATTTAGAACCGGTCTTTTGAATTGGTTAACTATTTTCATTCCTGCCTTTTCTGCAATCAATGGATATAAACCATGTTTATCATTTGCCACCAAAAAAACATTATAATCTTCTTTTAGATATTGTTTGCTATTTAATAAGACTTCTGCAATTCCATTAGCATAACTTTCTATTGCTTCTCGACCTTGTCCCTTATACAATGGACCGATCTCCAACTCATCTTTACGCTCAAATCCAAACAAGTCATAAGCATATGCGTGTTGCTCATGATAATCAATTAAACCAACGTAGGGTGGACTTGAAAAAATGCCGCTAATTTTTTCAAGTTTAATCTTTTCTGCAAATAAAGGAGACCTTTTTTTTAATTCTGAATTTATATCAATATTTCTACTGTCACCTGTTAAGCAAATTTGATGAGTATCTGTTCTTAAAGTATCAAATTCTTTTAAACGTTTCAAAGTATCTTTAGCATAACGATTCCACCAACTATCTATTGAAAAGAGAGGTTTACACATTTTCCCATGCTTTCTGCAATAGTAAGTAGTAAGTTGAGGCTCAATAAGAGTACCTAAATCCGAATGAGTTGTTGCCCTACAAGAACGAATTGTTCTACTTAAAACAATCATTAAAATACGTTTGGTAGAAATATCTTTTATTTTCTTTATCTCATCAAAAACAAAATCAATTTCATCTCGAACGACCTTTATAAACCATTTATCTAGAAATGATTCGTTTTTATCTTGCTTTAACTCTATATTATATTTATCAATTAACCTATGATATATAGGTGAAAATTCAGACTCCTTCTCTTTACTATAAACCTTTTCATCTATAAGTTTTCGTCTAACCTTATATCTATAATCTGGTGAGGGGAAATACTTTGCATTAAAAGCCTTTAATTCACTAAGCAGCTCATTTTCAAATTTTACATTATTCTTGTCTTTGAGATATTTTTTTAATTTTAGAGAAATATCTTTTACAGTATCTTCGATAAGTTTAAAGTTATATTTTCCAATTTTACTATTGGTTATTTGTGTGTTAAAGGTGGAAACATCAACTCCAACAGCATTTAATCCTAACTCACTGGCTTCTACTAGAGTTGTACCAGAACCACAAAACGGATCAAAAACAATATCTCCTTTTTTAAAAAAAACATCTTTTTTAAACTCGTCAGTGTGATCATCTAAAAAATACTCAACTAGTTGCGGTATAAACTTTCCTTTATAAGGATGTAATCTATGAACATGTTTTGTAGTTTCAGATTCTTTATATTCAGTAAAAGATAATGTCCAATTTAAATCATCTCCTAATTTATTTTTCCACCGCATTTCTTTAGTGTTGTTGTTTTTATTGTAATAGTTTACCAGCTCATCTCGAACTACTTGAACATTACCATTAGATTCAACTTTAGATATTCTCCCATATTGAACCAAGTAAGATATATTAGAAGTAGTTATTTCTCTATTCAAATAATTAGTTGCCCATTCACTGGCTTCCTTTATAGTAAAAAGTTTTCGCATTTTTAATTTAAATTTCGTCTATGATGATATTATTAGTTTATTAAGATCCAATTATTACCCAACTAGAACAAAAATATATTCTTTTATTGGTAAAGTAAAAAGTGTAGTTGTTATAGACAAAGATAAGTTATTTTTCCTTATCAACAAGAATTATATAATGCAGTAACGCAAAACATAAGTATGACAAAAACGACATTGAGCAATTTGCACAATAATTGAAGAGAAGACATTTCTTTTTACATCCTCCTTACTTAACAAAGCTCATACAAACAAGAGTGAAAACACTAAATTAATAAGTAACATCTACGTCCTGAAATCTTATTCTCCACAAGCTGCGTAACTAACTCTTCGTAAATTCCTTGATTCATAATTTCATTATTTCATGTACAATTGGCAAATCCGCCTCCGCCCAATCTAAACCATCTAGCTCGTCCTTGTTCAACAAAAGATAGTGATGATGTTCTTTTAGTTTTAGAGTGCCCGAAAGGTAATTGGCAGTATAGGGTATGAGTTCGATTGTGAATGTAGGATAGCGATACACAGAGGGAGTCAATCTTTGGAGTACTTCGATTTCGATGTTCAACTCTTCGCGTATTTCACGCTGGATGCACTCAACCTCTGATTCGCCCGGCTCAATCTTTCCACCTGGGAACTCCCATTTCATGGGCAAAGTCATGCGTTTGCTTCGCTGAACAGCAAGCAGCTTATCTTGCAGTGTGATGATGGCACAGGTTACTTTGATAGGATCCATTGTAGGTTGTTCTTTGGATAATCTGTGAAAATGTCAAAAACAGATAATATCTCCTTCAGTTAAATCTTTTCCTCTATTTATCTGTACAAAAAAACATCTTCTCCAAAGTTAGAAATTAACGTTCAAAAACCAACCAATTCGGGTGAAGTTTTCATATTTGTGTACACCGTTGGAATTATTTTTACAGCAAAAATCAATTTCAAAAAAAAGAAGAGCCATAAAATAAACAGAAGTGACCTTGCTTAATAAGCTTACATTGTACATAACTGAGCATCGGCAGACACTAAAACTCTCAACCTTCTGATAATCATCCCCTCACCCATCTATTCTTACCGATAAATGCACACTTTACCCTCTTTTTCTCCACAAAAGCAACCAAGAACAAGGTCTACGAAACCATTTTGTAAAAATATCGAGTAGAACGAGGGCTACAAAATGCTTAATTAATGAGAATTTGGCTATATCAAGCCGCTGAAATTGACTTTTAATGTAAATAGACCCATTTCGAGCAAAATAAAATGGCTATTTCGAAAAAAACAAACCACATAGCGCTCTAAAAAGTGACTTATTTGGAAAGAACCCTCGTTTTAAGCCTTAAAAAAACAGTTTGCGAAAAAAAACGACCAAGAACAAGGTCTCCGAAAGCGCAAAAAAAAAGTTTTTGCGCTTTCGGAGGCCTTGTTCTACTCTGAAAAAATATTTTTGCGCGTAGGTATCACTCCAACAAGTCGAAAAAAAAATTTCCACGATGTCGAATCTGTACGAAAATGCAATCAAAATATAAAAATGGAAATGTACCAATTCAACACTACAAAAAAAAGACATTTACCGAATTATATTGCTACGATAAAGCAAAAGAGTTATACCAAGACAATTGGAACGCTACGAAGCGAAACATCATTTTGAAATGATTACTGTATTTGTTTTTTTTATGATAAAATGAGAGTTGCATGTTAATTGCAACTGTAAAAATCAGGAGTAAAATAACACATAGGATGCATGTTGAAGCAAAATACAAATACAAAAAACATAATCACTCACAAACAGATCTTTACAGATTATAAAAATAACAACAACTTGCATTTAGACACTAACACTGAACTTGAAAAATTAAATCTTCTTATCTATATACAAAAAATCCATTTTGATAACTATTTGATTATCTGCATTATGTATTTTTCAATTAAAAACTTATCAACAAATGTGACATTTTGAATGAAATTTCTTGGGTAGTTCCAATTCTTTTATTTATTATTGCAAAATCAAATGCCACAAAGGCGCTTGACAGCTCAATTTTGAGCAAATAACTTTGTACTACGAACATGGTTGTAATCATAAACTCTATCGCAGGCAGATTTTATAAAAATATACAAAAAAATTTGTAGTACAGAAATACAAAAAGAAATGAGCAATAAATTTGACGTGAAAATGGAAATTCGGAGAATTCCATTCACAAAATTAAGGAAATTAGAGTTACCCGCACTTGCGAAAGCAGTGATTGAGGTGGTTGAAAAACACAATCCTGACGAGTTGCATATCGAAGAGGTATTTAATTTGTTTGTAGCAGAGAGACCCCACATTGATGAATTGACAGCCATCTATGGAGTTCATCCACTAACACTGAAATTGAGACCTTTGCGTAAGGAGCTTATGTTGTATATAAGTTCGCTTAGGATGCAACTAAAGGTGGCTAGCAATACGGGTTCGCAAGACGCTAGAGATGCAGCTACAGCTATTCAGCTTGTGTTCGACTCTCATTTGGGTAAGTTGAATGAATGCAGGAACGAGGAAACTCAACTGGAAATAGTGGCAGCATTTCTTAAAAATTTTGATTTGGATGCAGGGTTACAAACTGCTGTGTCAACATTGAAGTTGACTGAAACGATGGATTGCCTGCAAGCAACACTGATAGGAGTAAGAGAGCTTTTGATGGAGCGATTGACGCTGATTTCGCAACGAGCAAAAAAAGGTAAATCGAAAGCGTATATCAGGTCGGTAATTAGTGCAATGGATGATCTGTTCAAACAAATAGAGGTGGCTCAATTGAAGCATACAGAATTGGATTACGAACCTCTCTTTGCCGAACTGAATGACACATTGCATAAATTCAGGGGAATGATAAACAGGCGTGAGGCTGACAACAAGAGAAGGAATGCCGAGAAACAGGAAGATGGCACAACTACCATACCCGAAGAGCCAGAAGAAAATGAGGAGGATACGGGAACAACTGGTGGAGTAACTACAATGATGGCTGAAGCGCAAAGTGAAGTAGATGCAGAAGCTGATGTGATAAAGCCTGAGGAGCTTGATACTAAGGCAAAAAGCACGCATTACCCACAAGTAGGGTCAAAGAATGGTGATGGGTCTGATAAGGATTTCAATCAGAGTTTAGACCAAAAAAAGACAGCTGCAACGTCTTCGAAACCTTTGCAACTGCCTGATTCTAAAAATGAGGCTTAATCTATTTCACACATTATCAATGTGACATGAGGAGTGAGATAATTAGCTAGTATGAAAAGCCCCGATTCCTGCGGTCGGGGCTTTTTTGTGCCCAAACCTTTTTAATGTGCAGCCAAATATAGAGTATTTAAAATTATCAACCAAAACAATTAAACTAATTGATAAAAAAAAGTGTAAACAGAGTCTTATCAACTCAATCTACACTTTCTATTATTTCGTATCTGCGGAAGCGGAGGGATTCGAACCCTCGGTACAGTTGCCCGTACGCAAGTTTAGCAAACTTGTGGTTTCAGCCTCTCACCCACACTTCCTTTTAACAAATTGTTTAATGGATACTGAAATAATTTCGGGTGCAAATATACATGTTTGTTTTTGACTTTTCAAACAAAAAGAACAGATATTTCACTCTGCTTTCATTTTCAATCTATATATTCGTCCTTAGAAAGGAGATTTTGATGGGTATCTTATGGTAAGAAAGAAGAAAATAGCCTCTTTTTATATACATTTGTACAAAAATTAGTTCAAACTCCATTTTTTCTATTGTTCTTATAATTATGGCAAAGAATAAACGTAAAGGACTTAAAATATTTCTGTATAGTATTGCTGCTCTGGTGGTGATAGCACTAGCATTGGGTTGGTACATTAGAAGCACTGTGTTCAAACCATTGCAACTGACCGAAACAGTCTATATCTACATCACCCCCGACACCAACTACGAAGGGGTGGCTACACAAATAAAAGAGAAGGTGGATTTGCCCTCCGAGAGAATTTTTGAGTTGATATCGGACAAAATGAACTATGCCAACAACATCAAAAGTGGCAGGTATGCGATAACAGATGGGATGACAGTACCCGATTTGATACGCATGTTGCGTGCAGGCAATCAGACACCCACGAAGATAACTTTCAACAATATGCGCACCAAAGAGGATCTTGCAGGGCGCATTTCGGAGCAGTTGATGATAGATAGTGTGTCATTGCTATCGGCTCTAAACGATTCGAACACAATAGCAACGTTTGGCTTTGACCCTACCACGATGGTGGCAATGTTTATACCAAATACCTACGAAGTGTATTGGAACACGAGTGTGGAGAAGTTGCTTGAAAGAATGCACAAGGAGTACAACACATTTTGGAACGAAAACAGAAAAGCGAAAGCTGAAAAAATTGGCTTGTCGCCCATCGAGGTGTCAACCTTGGCATCGATTGTGGAAGAAGAGGCTACCTATTCGGATGAATATCCCATTGTAGCGGGGTTGTATCTGAACCGATTGAAACGGGGGCAACGATTGGAAGCCGACCCTACTGTGAAGTTTGCTGTGGGGGATTTTTCGCTCCGACGTATTCTTTATAAACATCTCGAGGTGGAGTCGCCCTACAACACCTACAGAAACGATGGGTTGCCACCTGGTCCTATTCGCATTCCGTCGATTAAAGGGATTGATGCCACTCTGTCGCCCACCGATCACAATTACCTGTTTATGTGTGCCAAAGACGACCTGTCGGGACGACACAATTTTGCCACCACTCATGCAGAGCACATTCGCAATGCAAGAAAATATCAGGAAGCACTGAACAAAATGAAGATTTATAAGTAGGTGGGAATGTACTGGCATCGTAGAGACACAATGCATTGTGTCTCTACAAAAAAAATAGGATCAGCAGTAAAAACATGTGCTTGATAGTAGCCTCACGATTAAAAAAATATGTTTTGTTGAGCTATATACAAAATGTTCCCAAAAGCAATATATTTCATATTTCTTTCCTTCACAAAGATGTCATCCCTACGGGATTTTGTATATCTGTCATTATCTTTTTCTACAAAGATACCATCCCTACGGGATTTACTGTTTTGCTCCACATTCTACGTTTCATTAAAACTTATTATATTGAAATGGACTGTTGCTCCGATAGGAGCATAATCTTTGTAGCTTGGCAATCTAATTGGTAACAAGAACTCCGCTAGGAGTGGCACAGTTTGGAGTGAAGTAGATTCCAGCTGTTATCCTGTGGTCGAAATACAGTTTAATTAAACTCGTGATTTTACAAGTGATCCAAAGAGTAAGCATAGAGATGCTCTATTGTTGAAACTCCTCATCTTGTGCAAGCAAAAACTCTACAAAAAAATAGCACCTCTCTTAATTATTGAGAAGTGCTATTTTCATTTTATCGGTTAATGTGAATGGGAAAGTTATCTATTGCGATTCTGTGGATTTCTTCTTCCAGCTCGGTTAGATTCTCTTACCTCTTTGCGTAATTCATTCCATTTGTCTGCTTTCTCTTTTCCAATAATTTTTGCTAAGTCATCATACTGAGCCTGCATCTCCTTTTCTCTCATTGCGCGAAAATCTTCACGACTAGCGTCACGATTGCGCGCTCCAGTACCGCGTTGACTTCTGTGTTTTTCAACTTGCTCGAGACGTTCTGCATCTTGCTTTTCAATCAATTCTAATACTTGTGCAGCCTCTTTAGCAGTCAAGTCTAATTCTTTAGTCATCAAATCTACTCTTTGTTGCGGAGTCATATTCATAACACGTCCTTCACGCCTGTTCTCAATGTTTTGTCTGTTACCAACGTTTCTTCTGCTATTGTTTTGTGCCGAAACCGACATGCTCACTGTAAGCAAAAGTGTTGCTACTAAAAATAAATACTTTTTCATATTCTAATAATTTTAATGGTTTATACTGTTATACTGAACTCAAAAGTAGTGTATAGTTTAATGCTATGCAAACATAAACACGCCCTCTACCCCTTTATTATCAGATATTTACGATGCTTTGTAGATACATTTAAGGCGTTAGTGGAGCAAGGTGGTTGTTTGGTCGATAAATAGAGGGTATCTGTCTATTTTAGAGATTTGTACACACATTCGACTGTTTATATGACTCCGCGTGGGGAAAATGGGAGGAGTTACAACTAATCATGGTTGTTTCGAGTGCATGTGAGTCAGTATTGGCAACTAAGAATAGTGACAAAGAAATAAAATACTGTTTATAATTGACCGCTAGTGGGACAACAACATCTTTATCAACTGTCAATTAAAAGAGACGCAACACATTGCGTCTCTTCAATTATCGCTCTATTTTTAAAACCCCACTTCATCGGGATGCGGTCCTACCCGCTCATCCCTATTCAGAGAGTTGATTTTTTGGATATCCTCATCAGTGAGCTTAAAGTCGAATACATCTAAGTTTTCTGCTTGTCGCTTAGGATTGGATGATTTAGGAATCACAATTAATCCACGCTCAATGTTCCAACGCAATACTACTTGCGCTGCTGTTTTCGAGTATTTCTTGCCAATTTCTTGGAGCAGTTGTTCTTGAAGCAAATTATTTTTGTTTGCACACAAGGGGCTCCACGATTGAATATGGATGTTGTGATGCTTGCTAAAGTCAACCAACGGTTGTTGCGACAGATAGGGATGCAACTCAATTTGATTGACAGCAGGCACAAGCGATTTGAGGTCGATTATCTCTTGCAAATGGTTTTGCTGATAGTTGCTTACACCCACTGCACGCGCTTTGTCAGACTGGGCAATCTTTTCCATCTCTTTCCATACAGACACATATCTGTCTTTGATGGGCCAATGCACCAAGTAGAGGTCTACATAATCTAATCCGAGTTTCTTGAGGCTTGCTTCGAACGCTTTTTGTGCATTGTTGTTGATAATATCTTCGTTCCACAATTTTGTGGTCACAAAAAGTTCTTCGCGGCTGACACCACTCTCACGAATGGCGCGGCCAACTGGCTCTTCGTTTTCGTACACTTTAGCCGTATCGATGTGGCGATATCCTAAATCGATGGCTTTACGTACCGAGTTGTAAGCTTCTTTTTCATCTTCCATGCGAAATACCCCTAGCCCTAATGCGGGTATCTCTACACCGTTGTTCAGTTTTCTAAAATCCATACTATTCTTTGTTTTTATCTGTTTTTTATTCGTTTTGTACTATATAATAGAACAAGGAAATAGGGAAATAGTTGTATGGTCAGAAAGGAACATAGGCTTAGAGAAAAGGTTGTGGTAATTTTAGGTGATGGGTAATACAAGTTTTTGGGATGATTGGTAAGGCGAGATTCGAGACTAAGATTTGCTAAATTTTGTCTCCATGTTTAGCTTATCATACAATAGATGGCGGACACATGAGTCTGCCACTACAATGGGTTAATAGGAGAGATGAAAGGCACACACAGGTGAGCCACTACTAATTCACCATTACATCCTGCTCAACGTTTAATAAATCGTTATGTTATTATGAAAAAATAATATTCATTATTGCAATTAGCAAATTAATGCTATTTGTGTTGTTCACATCTGGAGTTACAGTTGAAATAGTAAGGCAGCTACTTGAATGTCCGCCCTCTACATATAAACTGAGTGGGATCTCAGACATGACAAGGAGTAAAAAAGGAGACCCCCATCATGCAAACCCGATGAAAAAACAAATAACTTCATGGGTCAATTACTCATTCTTAATCCTTTCCTCCGTGTCTCGCATCATATCCTCTCAAACTCTCAATCACCGTAGCTTTGTCTTTGTTTATTTGAGCAATGAGCGGTTCTACACCATTAAACTTGATGTCGGGACGCACAAAAGAGACAAACTCAACAGTCAGAGTTTGGTTGTACAAATCGTCATCAAAGTCAAAAATATTTACTTCCACACTCGTGTGAGAGTTTTGGTGCAGTGTGGGACGATTGCCAATATAGAGCATTCCGTCGAAAACTCCCGCTTCGATATGCACCCTTACGGCATAGACACCATCCACAGGAATTACTTTGTATCGTTCCCACATTTTGATATTCGCAGTGGGGAATCCGATTCTGCGTCCTACTTTATATCCCTCCACAATTTTGCCTGTAATGGTGTAGTTGTAGGACAAGAAGGTGTTTGCCAATGAGATGTCTCCATGCGCCAACAAGTAGCGAATCCTAGAGGAGCTGACAGTATGTTTTTTGCCAAACAGATAAGCAGTAGCTTGCTTCACTTCTATCCCAGCCTCTTCTCCATACTTAACATACTCTTCAAAACCATCTTCTCTGTTTTTACCAAAGCGATGATCGTACCCAACAAAAAGAGTTTGAACACCAATTTTCTCTTTCATTACTTTGTGAATAAAATCTTTGGCACTCAATTGAGATAGTTCGGGGGTGAAGTCGAGCACCACACAGTTGTCAATTTCAGTTGTTGCCAATTGTTCTATTTTCTCACCAAACCCACATAGCAAAGGTGGCTTATAATCTTTGTCTAATACTTTGCGGGGATGGATAGGGAATGTGATAACTGCTGACTTTTGTCCCAAGCGTTTTGCTTCGTCCACAACCTGATTGATAAGATGACGATGTCCTAAGTGTACACCATCGAAAAACCCCATGGTAGCAACCAATCCCTTAGGGGGTGTATCCTTATTTAAATCTATAATTCTCAAAACTAATCTCTTTTAAAAGAAAAACTTATACATACCTGCGTAAAGATAACAAAATATGACTCACAAACTTAAATGGATTCATGAATCACTACTTTACATTTTGCAAAAAACAGTGATTATCATCACAAACGTAACAAACAATAATCTTTTTGATGCACTTTCGGCTCATAAACTTTGCATAAAAACACATTTACAGTCTTTTAGTTGAAAATATCATAGTAAATTATTAAATTATCGATATCTTTGTGTTGAATATATTCATCTTTTAGTTTAAATATAGAAATATGAAAATCAAAAAATTACTTTTAATGGCATTTATTGGAGCTTTTGCTTTAACGTCGTGCGGGAAAAAAGCGGGACACAACGAATTGACTGAGGCTGAAAAGGCTGATGGTTGGGAGTTATTGTTTGACGGGACATCGCTAGATAATTGGCGTGACTATAATGGTGAGGAACTTACAATCCCTTGGTTTGTAGAAGACGGAACTATTGTAGCCAAAGGCGATGGTGGTGATGCAAGTGGTTATATTGTAACAAAAAAAGAGTACGAAAACTTTATTTTAAAATGGGACTGGAAGATTGCTGATGAAGGAAACAGTGGTGTTCTTTATCACGTGGTAGAGAATCCTAAATTTAAAGTTCCTTATGTAACAGCACCCGAATATCAATTAATTGATGATTTAGGTTTTCCTAGTCCTCTCGAAGAGTGGCAAAAAACTGCGGCTGACTATGCAATGCACACAACAGACCCAGCAAAAACTGACATTAAACCTGCTGGCGAATGGAACACTTCGAAAATTGTTTTTGACAATGGCCATGTAGAGCATTGGCTGAATGGAGAGAAGGTAATTGAATTTGAAGCATGGACAGACGACTGGCATGAACGCAAAAACAGTGGCAAATGGGCTGATTTCCCCGAATATGGATTAGCTAAAAAAGGACTTATCTGTTTGCAAGATCACGGATCGGCTGCTTGGTTCAGAAATGTAAAAATAAAAGAGCTTCCTCGCAAAACTGGAGAGGTTGAACTTTTTAATGGTGAAGACCTACATGGTTGGGAAGCATACGGAACAGAGAAATGGTACGTTGAAGATGGTGAAATGATTTGCGAAAGCGGTCCAGATAAAGAGTATGGATATCTTGCAACACGCAACTATTATGACGACTTCGACTTCTCGGTTGAATTCAAACAAGAGGCAGATGGTAATTCAGGCGTATTCATTCGCTCGTTTATCGAACCCGTTGCTAAAGTAAATGGATGGCAAGTGGAAGTTGCTCCTATGGGACATGGTACAGGTGGTATCTATGAATCATACGGACGTGGATGGATTGCTCAAATAAATGATGAACAGCAAAAGATTCTAAAAGAAGGCGAATGGAACACATTGCGCATTCATTTAGAAGGCGATAGAATACAAACATGGCTCAATGGTGAAGAGATGGTTGACCTTACTGATGAGAAAATTGGTAAAGGGAAAGGCCGCATTGCACTACAAATTCATGATGGTGGTGGAATTAAAGTTCGTTGGAAAAACTTTAAGTTAACTACTTTATAATTTTTTAGCTACAATAGATAGATACCACTTATCGGAAAGTGTTTAGAAACATTCTCGCCAACAAATTGTATGATTTTAAAAATAAAGGCAAGAATTTGATTCTAAACACTTTCTTTTTTTTGTCTCCTATCATCCACATTCGTAGCTTTGTGTAACTGCAAAGCATTTAATTACCACACATCAACAGACAAGAAAGAGCAATGTGATGTGTAACATAGGTTTATGGCAATAAACCTTTGGCACTATTTTTGCTCTATATCATTGTAATGAAAAAGTATAATACAGTTTTAGTAGATACAAGATTTGAATTATTACCTTTGTATCTCAATTTTATAAATAACGAATGAAAGAAAACAAACAATTATTAGAAAGCATAATTAGCGGAATTCAAGAGAAAAAAGGAAAAAACATAACTACAATAGACTTGAAAAACATTCCAGGCGCAATCTGCGATTTTTTTGTGATTTGCGAAGGGAACACCCCTACACAAGTTGCAGCATTGGCAGAGTCTGTAGAACATGTTGTGAAAACTAATACACAAGAAAGTCCCATAAGAGTTCAAGGTAAACAATTGGCAGAATGGATTGGAGTTGATTATGGCAATATTATTGTGCACATTTTTGTTCCCGAATATAGAGCTTATTACAATTTAGACAACTTATGGTCTGATGCCAAGTCTGAGAGGATTTCGACTGAAGATTAAGAACATATCTCAAAATAATTTGTTACAGTATCAGATTAGTATAATTTATTGCATATCAATTAACAAGAATGGATAAGAAAAACCTAAATAAGAAAAAATTCTCCCCTAAATTGGGTGGCAAAAAACCAAAAACTCCTTTTAATCCATATTGGATATACACTATAATAATAATGGGGCTTTTAGGTATGTTCTTTTTTGGCGGAAATGTATCGGTGAAAGAGGTTATATGGTCAGACTTTCAACAATACGTAAATGAAGACAGAGTAGAGAAAGTTGTAATTTATAGCAACAAGAATAAAGCAGAAGCAGTAGTTAGAGAAGGCTCTGTGGGTCATGTATTTGGAGATGATGCAGACAAAGTAAAAGCCAATCCTACTATTGTCTTAGAGATTTCATCTGCTGACAAAGCTTCCGAGTTTATAGATAAGGTAAAAGAAGAGAAAGGATATGACATTGAAACTTCGTTTGACTCTTCTAATGCATTAAGTGGAATTATATTAGGACTTCTTCCATTCGTGCTACTTATAGCTATATGGGTGTTCTTTATCCGTCGTATGTCGAAGGGCGCAGGTGGTGGAGCTGGTGGTGTTTTCAATGTGGGGAAATCAAAAGCGCAACTTTTCGACCGTGAGTCGGCAATTAAAGTTACTTTTGAAGACGTTGCTGGACTATCGGAAGCCAAACAAGAGGTGGAAGAAGTGGTTGAATTTTTGAAACAACCTAAAAAATTTACAAACCTTGGAGGGAAAATACCAAAAGGAGCACTTTTAGTAGGTCCCCCAGGAACTGGCAAAACATTGCTGGCAAAAGCTGTTGCAGGCGAAGCTGATGTTCCATTTTTCTCTATATCAGGATCTGATTTTGTTGAGATGTTTGTAGGTGTGGGTGCATCACGAGTTCGCGACCTCTTTAAACAAGCAAAAGAGAAAGCTCCTAGTATAATATTTATTGATGAGATTGATGCCGTAGGGCGTGCACGTGGCAAAAATGTGAACATGGGCTCTAACGATGAGCGCGAAAACACGTTGAATCAACTCTTGACCGAGATGGATGGATTTGGTTCTAACAGTGGTGTTATTATATTGGCAGCAACCAACCGTGCCGATGTTTTAGACAAAGCGTTGCTGAGAGCTGGACGATTTGACAGACAGATACATGTTGATTTGCCAGACTTGAACGAAAGAAAAGAAATATTTAATGTGCATCTTCGCCCCATTAAGATTGACGATTCGGTTGATGTAGAGTTTTTGGCACGCCAAACTCCAGGATTTTCGGGTGCAGATATTGCAAACGTATGTAATGAAGCTGCTCTAATTGCTGCACGTGGGGAGAAAGAGTTTGTACAAAGCATTGACTTTATGAATGCTGTGGACAGAATTGTGGGTGGATTAGAAAAGAAAAACAAAATAATTACTCTCGAAGAGAAAAAATCTATTGCCATACACGAGGCTGGACACGCAACGTTGAGTTGGATGCTAGAGCATGCCAACCCATTGGTTAAAGTTACCATCATCCCTCGTGGAAAAGCCTTAGGAGCAGCTTGGTACTTGCCCGAAGAGAGACAGATAACGACCAAGAACCAAATGCTGGACGAAATGTGTGCCATATTGGGTGGACGTGCTGCCGAAGAGGTCTTTCTTGGAGAGATATCGTCGGGAGCTATGAACGACCTTGAGCGTGTAACAAAACAGGCTAATGCAATGGTGAGCTATTTGGGGATGAGTGACAAGTTGCCAAACTTGTGCTACTACGACAGTGGAGGACAAGAGTGGAACTTCTCTAAACCCTACAGTGAGGAAACTGCCAAGGTGATTGACTCTGAAGTGAAGAAGCTAATTGCCGAGCAATATGCTAGAGCAAAAGAAATTTTGATGGAAAATGCTGATGGACATCGCAAACTAGCTGAGATACTGATTGAGAGAGAAATTATATATGCAAACGACTTAGAAAAAATATTTGGTAAACGCCAATGGGTGTCTCGCTCGCAAGAGTTGTTGCAAAAAGACCAGGCTGCAATTCAAGAGGCAGATGCGCTACAAAGCTTATCTCGACCAAAAAACAAAAATAAAGGTGAGGTTTTTATTCACGAAAGTGAGAAAAAACAAGAAAAGAAAAAAGAGTCGTCGGACGACAAACCAGATAAGGGAACTGATAACAGTAATGATAAAGACACTTCGCTAGAGCAGAAGTAAAACTTGCACACTTATTGTAATTATTATAAAAAGTCATTGTTTTTCGTAAACAGTGGCTTTTCTTATAATATCTATGTCTTAACCATGTTTGCCTATCGAACATTATTGTTGTGAGCTTGTTATATATGGTACGAATGAAGAGAGATAAAACCTGTGTAAACAGTTTGTAACCTGTTTACTGTATTACTTATTACCAAGGATTTAATATTATATACATCATCCTTTTAGTCATAAAACAACATTAATAATTATAACACAAAAAATATAGAAACTATGAAATTTGAAAAAGTAGCTTTACCTTACGCAACAGATGCGTTAGCACCAGTTATTGGAAAAGAAACAGTTGAATTACATTATGGCAAACATCATCAAGCCTATGTAGATAACTTGAATAAATTAGTTGTAGGAACTAAGTTTGAAAATGCAGATTTAGAAACTATCGTGAAAGAAAGCGATGGAGCTATCTTTAATAATGCAGGACAAACATTGAACCACAATATTTATTTTACATCGTTTAGCCCTAACGGCGGTGGAGAACCTCAAGGTAAATTAGCTGAAGCTATCAATTCTAAATTTGGCTCGTTCGACAAATTTAAAGAAGAATTTGTTGCTGCTGGTTTAGGTGTATTTGGCTCGGGTTGGGTATGGCTTGCAAAAGATGATAGTGGTAACCTTTCAATTGAAAAGGAAGCTAATGCAGGTAATCCAATGACAAAAGGATTAACTCCAATTTTGGGACTTGACGTATGGGAACACTCATACTACCTAGATTACAAAAATCGTAGAGGAGATCACCTAAAAGAAGTATGGAAAATTTTAGATTGGAAAGTTATTAGTGATCGTTACTAATATACAAGCAAATACAATCTAATCTTGCAAGATTAGAAATATAGAAACAAAAAAGAGTAGCTTATAATTGAGCTACTCTTTTTTTATTGTTCCTATATTTCACTAATTCACTTCATGTTCGTTCTTGTTGTACTCCCTACGCTATTAACCGATCAACTTAATCCCCGATAACATACGTCCAGAAACAATCGATTGACGTCGGGCAGAGAAGAACAGTGTGGACTCATCGTAAGTGCACAACGTAGACGTTTCAATCTGTTGTGGCAAAACACCTAATCGCACCAATTCATTATGAGACACGAGCTTTAAATCTATGTGCCACTTGTTTGTTTGTTCATTCACAAACGAAACTGATGACAAATTGAAATCTGCTCTCTCGAACTCAGTGAGAAGCTCTTCTCCAACTTCATAGTTCTTTTGAGAAATGGATGGTCCGATTGTGGCTATAATATGAGATGGATTGGAGAGATACACTTCTCGCATTTTATCAATGGTTTTCTCGATAATGCCCCCAACTACTCCCTTCCAACCAGCATGTATAGCGGCAACTATCTGCTTTTCCTTATCGTATAGTAAAATGGGAACACAATCGGCAGTAGTAGCACAAAGGAAGATGTTTTTAAGCGATGTAATAGTTGCATCAACACCATATAAAGACTCAATTTTTTCCGATGGGCTAGCATTCATAAATTCCTCATCGATAATGTGCACATTGTTACTATGTGTTTGATGTGGAACAATGAAATCGGAGATATCCATATACCACATTCGTGATAATATCAGTCTGTTTTCAAAAATGTCGACTGGATTATCGTCGGAGTAATTACCCAAATTGAACGATGAAAAAGGTCCTTTACTAACACCCCCTTGGCGAGTTGTGCTAAAATGTGCTATATGCGCTTCATTGTTTAAGATGCCGAACTGAAGCAGATTGCTATGCTCTGGATGTTTTTTCATATAAAAGATTTTTTAAAAGACACTAAAGGCTACTCGTCATAATGAGAGTAATCTTCATCGTCTTCATTTGAATCGTCCAAAGGCATTACGTCATCATCTTCAAGTAAAACAGATTTAACATCAATATTGCGATGAATCAATGGGTCCTTTTCGCTCTTTTCATCATTGGGCAGGATTGTATCTTCACTATTCAATTCTTTCCAAATCATATCCTTTAGCTCCGAAAGACCGAAATTGGTGACGGCTGATATAAACACATACGGTATATCTGGCAACTCCTTTGAAATTGCTATCTTTAACTCCTCATCAAGCAAGTCTGTTTTCGAAATGGCGAGTAATCGTTTTTTATTTACCAACTCAGGATTATATTGAGTCAACTCATTGAGCAAAATTTTGTATTCAGTTTTAATATCCTCCGCATCGGCAGGAATAACAAAAAGCAACAACGAGTTACGTTCAATATGTCGCAAAAAGCGAGTGCCAAGCCCTCTCCCTTCGCTTGCTCCTTCAATGATTCCTGGAATATCAGCCATTACAAATGATTTGTAATCGCGATAATTGACCATTCCCAAGTTTGGCACAAGAGTAGTAAATGGATAATTATCAATTTTGGGCTTAGCTGCCGATACTACAGATAGAAGTGTAGATTTACCGGCATTGGGAAAACCGACTAACCCCACATCGGCAAGAAGCTTCAGCTCAAAAATAACCCAACGCTCTTCGAATGGCTCCCCTGGTTGAGAATAACGTGGCGCTTGATTGGTAGATGATTTGAATCGAGTGTTTCCCAATCCGCCTCTACCACCTTTCAGCAAAACCACCTCTTCGCCATGCTCTGTTATATCGCAAATATAATCGCCCGTCTCGGCATCATACACTACAGTGCCACAAGGCACATCAATAATTCGGTCTTCACCCTGCTTGCCAGTAGATTTTTTACCCGAACCACCCTCGCCATGCTCGGCCATAATATGCCTTTCGTAACGAAGATGAAGTAAAGTCCAATAGTTTCTATCTCCACGCAATATAATGCTACCACCATCGCCACCATCACCGCCATCAGGTCCCCCTTTAGGAACAAACCTTTCGCGACGAAAGTGCGTGGAGCCTCGCCCACCCTTGCCAGAGCGGCAATAGATTTTCACATAATCAACAAAATTAGTTTCAGCCATATTGTTTGCTTTGCGCAGAGTTGATAAGTAGCATTAATCCTCTTACTTGTTTAAATTGTCTATTACTTTCTCTATGCGAGAAAAGATTTCTTCAACAGTTCCCGTGCCTTTTACCTGTGCTAGTTTACCCTGGTTTGAATAAAACTCTTTCAATGGTTCGGTTTGACTGTAATATACCTTTAGTCTCGACTTGATTGTTTCGAGGGTGTCGTCATCTCGCCCCATCTCTTTCCCTCGTTTTAAAAGTCGATCGATAAGTTCATCGTCATCCACATCTAACGATATAACAACATCGATACTTTTATTTTGCTTTTTCAACATATTGTCCATTGCTTCCCCTTGCTTCAACGTACGAGGGAAACCATCGAAGATGTAACCAGAGCTATCTGGATTGTCTGTTAAAAACTCATCCAACATATTCACCATCACATCATCGGGTACAAGTTGTCCTTGCGAGATATATTTTTCGGCAAGTTTTCCAAGCTCGGTTTGCTCCTTTATTTCATTACGAAGCACCTCTCCTGTAGAAATATGCGTTAAATGATATCTGTCAGTCATTTTTTGACTTTGTGTGCCTTTCCCTGAACCAGGCGCACCAAAAATTATAATATTCAACATAAATTAAAACTGTATTATTGTTTGTTACAACTACAAAGATAGATAATTGTTTGCTTTGTAAGAATAAACTCTTTCCTTTTATTGATCTAATATATCATTTTTATGCTTTGAACTAAAATCATAGTGCAAACGTTTATTATTTAGACACATTAATAAAAACAATGAATATATGAAAAAAGAAGAATTTAGACGAAAAGCTCATTCCGTGTTAGATGAAGTAATTAATCATATAGCAGATATGGAGGCAAAAGCCAATGAAGTTTCTGATGATATGAAAGATGAATATAATAAAAAAATAGCACGGCTCAAAGAAATCAAGTTAGATTTGACAGCCAAGTTGAGCGATTATGAGGACATGACCGAAAGCAGGTGGGATGTAGTGAAAGAAAGCTTTAGTGATTTTTTAGACAAAGTGAACAAAGCATGGAAGGATAGTTATGACAAAGCATCTTCTGCTTTTAAGTAGCAGGTGGTGAGCACATAAAATAGAGTATCATTGACAATGAAAAAGTCTGTTGAATTAAACACATCAGGCTTTTTTTTTGATTTCATTCGAAACACTCCTGCTGACAAATAGGTTGCAAATAAAAAAAAGCTACTTCATAAAAATGAAACAGCTTTTTAAAAGTGATCCCGCCAGGGTTCAAACCTGGAACCTTCTGATCCGTAGTCAGATACTCTATTCAGTTGAGCTACGGGACCATTTCTTTATTTTTGTGACTGCAAAGATAGCACTTTTTACAAAAACAACAAACAAATTACGTTGAACAATTTAATTATTTTTTTTCACTCAAGGTAATTGTATCATCCTCTAAGACGAAAATCTCCTTTTCGATTAGAAAGCGCAATACAGTAATCACCTTATCGCTATCATCAACAGTCTCCTTTGCACTATCGACCAATTCATTCAAACGAAAAGAGACTTTGTCAGAAAAGCACTCTAATAATAGAGACTTTATTTCTTCATATTCATAGTTAGTTAAGCCTGTTTTATCTTTCTGCAAACACACATCACAAATACCACAATTCTTTGTTTTGCTCTCATCAAAATAGCTCAACAACATTCTACTTCTACAAACAGTGTTTCTTTCCACATATTCGATCATTGAGTCTATCCGTTTTTTAAATCGCTTTCTCCTCCTCTCATATACTGATTTCGGTATATACACAAACTGATTCTCCTCCCTGGCAGTAGTGTAAATAATAAATGCAGTTTTCTTCTGTGGAATGTAGTTTATATATTTCGATTTCGATAAGGTGATAAGCATATCATATACCTCTTTGCGCGATTTGTTTATTCTTGCTCCCAAAAAAGATTCGTCTACATACACATCATCAGTAAAAACACCTGTATAGTTGCGTAGTATAGCTTGAATGAGTTGATCATAGTCTCGCGCAAGATGAAGGTTGTACAATTCGTTGCGATACACTCTGAATTTTAATCGAGAGCGGTTTTCAATCTCATCAGTATATTCGATGTATCCCGCAAGTTCTAAAATCTTCAGAGCATGGTGTGTTTGCAAGAGGGAGAGACGAAAACTACTGCAAAAATCAAACAGATTAAAATCGACTACCAATCCATTGCCATAGCCTGCTGCAACTTGATAATAGTTAGCTAAGCATTCATATACCCGCAAGATGTGCTTTTTGGAAGGAAATGAATCTGTTATTCTTTTTTTCAGATTGATTGTATCTTGTTTGTTCCAAAGAATAACAGCGTAAGACTTTTGCTCATCGCGACCAGCCCTACCTGCTTCTTGATAGTACTCTTCCAAAGAGTTGGGCAAATCCATATGAATAACCAAACGCACATCAGGCTTATCAATACCCATTCCGAATGCATTGGTAGAAACGATGACACGACAAGAATTGTCTTTCCATTGATTCTGTTTAGTAATTTTATCTTCGTGCGAAAGCCCTGCATGAAAGCAACTGGCATTAATGCCCCTTTTCACTAGAATTTCTGCAATTTCTTTGGTTCCTTTTCGGCTTCTAACATACACAATAGAGCTGCCACTCACCGAGCGTAGTATATTTACTAACTCAGCTATTTTGTTTTCGCTATATCTTACAACATAAGAGAGGTTCTTTCGCTCGAAGCTTTTGCGAAACACATTTGACTTTTCGAAGAGTAGTTTCTCCTCGATATCTGCAGCAACCTCTTTTGTAGCAGTTGCTGTGAGGGCTAACACGGGCACCCCTGGTAAATGAGTGCGTATTTCTGATATTTTCAGATAGGAAGGACGAAAGTCATACCCCCACTGCGAAATACAGTGAGACTCATCCACAACAAGCAAGGATACATTCATCGCTCGCAACTTAATCAAAAAAATGTCAGAGCTGAGTCGTTCAGGCGAAACATACAAGAATTTGAAGTTACCAAAGATGCAGTTTTCAAGCGTAGTTATAATCTGTTCACGAGACATACCCGAATATACTGCAGCTGCTTTTATCCCCAGGCTTTTCAAGTTATCAACCTGATCTTTCATCAATGCTATTAGCGGAGTAACAACCAAGCAAATACCGTCCATTGCCATAACAGGCACCTGAAAGGTAAGTGACTTACCCCCACCCGTTGGCATCAAGCCCAGCGTATCATTGCCGTCAAAAACAGACTGAATAATCTCTTCTTGCAATGGTCTGAATGACGAATAGCCCCAATACTGCTGCAATATTTCATGAAAGAGTTCAGATTGCATAGTACTTTTCAAGTTGTGAAAAATGTTTCTTTATTCTTAGATATCAAACCGATAACTTGATATCTTTAATCATTAATTGTGTGTATGTTTCACCACCGTGTCTATTTTTCTCAATGGTATAGCAAATATCAATCGGTTGATATTGTTTTATCTCTTTAAAGAAGCGAGAAAACCCGAAAGCAATAGCTTGAATAGGCTTATCGATAGTAGCATCTATCACTTCTAGTTTTATGTGCTGCAAGCCTCTACCCACCAGTTTACTTCCGCCATCGTCGATCACTCTGCGAGATAAAAACACAGGATTACTATTCTCGGGTCCAAATGGTGCGAACTTTTCAAGATTCTTCACAAAACTGTGCGTGATAGACGAAAGTGGTATTTCCAAATCTATTGACAGTTGTGGGCGAATTGTACCAGCTTCTATTTCGTCGTACGAAATTTTCTCGAAACGTCTTTTAAATTCTGGTAGATGTTCTTCCTTCATCGATAATCCTGCGGCATAAGTGTGCCCACCAAAATTTTCTAAAATGTCGCGACAAGACTCGATGGCTTTATACACATCAAAACCGAAAACAGACCTTGCTGAACCTGTAATTACCCCATTTGACTTGGTTAGCACAACAGCTGGTCGATAGTATCGCTCTGTGAGACGCGATGCCACAATCCCCACTATCCCTTTGTGCCATTTTTCATCATATACCACTATTCCTTTAAGCGAATCGATATTTACATGATCATCAATATAGTTGATAGCTTCTTTCGTCATCCTCTTATCCAGTTCTCGCCTATTTTCATTGTGCTTATCAATGTTTTTACTCTTCACACGAGCTGAGGTCATGTTGGTTGACAGAAGCAAATCAACAGCTTCATTCCCACTCATCATCCGACCAGAAGCGTTGATGCGTGGACCAATTTTAAAGACAATATCTTCTAGTGTAAGCTCCTTCCTGTTGAGCCTACAAATATCGATAATACCTTTCAATCCGAAGTTGGGGTTTGAGTTAAGTTGCTTCAGCCCATAATACATAAGTATTCGATTCTCTCCCGTCATAGGAACTATATCAGAAGCGATACTTACAGCCACCATGTCCAATAAGTTGGTTATTTCGGAAAGGGGCAGATTGTTCTGAATAGAGAATGCTTGTACAATCTTAAACCCTACCCCACACCCTGACAATTCTGAATAGGGATAAATAGAATCTACTCTTTTTGCATTTACGACAGCTACGGCGTTTGGCAATTGCTCATCGGGCATGTGATGATCTCCAATAATAAAATCGATGCCTTTTTCATTGGCATAATCGATCTTAGTGATAGCCTTCGTACCGCAATCAAGTGCAATGACGAGTTTTACTCCTGTTTTTTCAGCATAATCAATACCTTGATACGATATACCATACCCTTCGTCATATCGATCAGGTATGTAGTAATCAATGTTGTTGGTAAATCTGCGCAAAAACTTGTAAACTAATGCAACAGCAGTTGTGCCGTCAACATCGTAGTCTCCATAGATGAGTATCCTCTCTTTATTACCAATTGCCTTTTCAATGCGATTTACAGCCAAATCCATATCTGGATATAGAAATGGGTCATGCAAATTGGACAATTCAGGATTAAAGAAAGCAAGTGCTTTTTCCTTTGTATCTATCTTTCTTTGCACCAACAATTTGGCTAAATGAGGGTCTATTGATAATTCGTCAGTTAATCTTTCTTTTTTGTCCTGTTGTTCATTTGTTAGGGTTGAAAAATTCCATTTGTTAATCATTATATATGTTGTTGTTGTTTTCTCGCTAAGACTCATAGCAAATGCTTATTCATGAGTCGCAATGCACACTATAAATCACTCTATCGTGTGCAACTTAGATTACAGCTACATGCACTTCCTTTTTTATTAAAAGCTACATGTTGTGGTTGTCTCTAATATGTAAAGATAGTCATTTATTCTTTTCAATCTATTTGTTTTATATTAAATAGTGTAATGTAAAGTTTGAACTTTGAATGAAAGAGGTGCTATCACACCCTTTATGAGTACCATTAAAGTGTCGAGCAAGTACCAAATAATAAATTTCACATTAATTACTTACACTCTGTTTTCGATTGTTTCTTATATTCGGGAGTTCTATGTATTTTTGTACTTTAGCTTTTATAGAATATGAAAATAGCAGCATTAGTATCTGGAGGGGTTGATAGTTCGGTAGTTGTACATCAACTAAAAGAGCAAGGTTTCGACCCGACCATTTTTTACATCAAAATTGGGATGGAAGACGAACATGGGTTTGTGGACTGTCCTGCAGAAGAGGATATAGAGATTGTCACCTACATTGCAAAAAAATATGGTTGCAAACTCGAAATTGTATCGCTCCATGAGGAGTATTGGGACAATGTAGTCAAATACACTATTGACAACGTGCGCCGTGGATTGACTCCCAACCCCGATATGATGTGCAATAAGCTAATAAAATTTGGTATATTCAATGAAAAATGGGGGCACCAATTCGATAAAATTGCTACAGGTCACTATGCATCCACCACAGAGAAGGATGGACTCACCTGGCTCACTACTGCTAAAGACAAAGTAAAAGATCAAACCTACTTCTTGGGACAAATAGACTACTTGCAAATTTCAAAACTTATGTTCCCAATTGGAACGTTAGATAAAAAAAAGGTGAGAGAAATAGCTCAAAGCCAACATTTGCCTTCGGCTACCCGCAAAGACAGCCAAGGTATATGCTTCTTGGGCAAAGTGAATTACAACGATTTCATCAAACGGTATTTGGGAGAACAAGAAGGACAAATTGTAGAGTTTGAAACGGGCAATATTCTTGGTACTCACAAAGGTTTTTGGTTTCACACCATTGGTCAACGCAAAGGCTTAGGGCTAAGTGGAGGTCCTTGGTTTGTTATCAAGAAAGACATCAATCGGAATATTATTTATGTGTCGAAAGGCTATGACACGAAACTCCAATATGGTTATGAAGTAAACTTATCTGGTTTTCATTTTATCACCAAGGATATATGGGGTAATTTTGATGATGAGAAAGATATTACATTCAAAATTCGTCATACACCAGAGTTTAGCAAAGGGAAAATATCGAAACAGGGAGACTTATACAAAATAGTTTCAGACGAAAAAATCCAAGGGATTGCTGCAGGACAATTTGGAGTTGTGTACGACACGGAAGAAAACATTTGCTTGGCAAGTGGAATGATTATTTAGTGTTGTATGACAAAACATCAGTTGAGTTGAGATAAATTTATTACTCTAAATACCCAAAAAAGATGTTTGATTTTAGTACAATCCAGTTTGTAGATATAATTGAGTTTATAGGTACATTTGCTTTTGCAATTAGCGGTATCCGATTAGCTTCTGCTAAAAAGTTTGATCTATTTGGAGCATTTTCTGTGGGTTTAGTTACAGCTGTTGGCGGAGGTACGCTTCGCGACTTGCTGCTCGGTGTAATTCCTTTTTGGATAGACAATTCATTCTACTTATGGTGTACACTTTTTGCCCTGATTTTTGTCATCATTTTCCACAATCACCTAATTCGTCTCGATAGTACATTTTTTGCTTTTGACAGCATTGGGCTCGCCCTCTTTGTAGTGGTAGGTGCCGAGAAGTCCTTAAGTTTGGGCTTCGAACCTTGGGTGGCAGTAATCATGGGAACTATAACAGGATCGGTAGGTGGAGTTATACGTGATGTGTTGATAAATGAAATACCTCTTATCTTTAGAAAAGAGATATATGCATTGGCATGTGTTATTGGGGGTATAGTATTTGTTTTACTCTGCAATCACACCGAACTCAACTTAGTAATTGTAGAAATCAGCACAGCAACAGTAGTCATTCTGATTCGCTATCTTGCAGTAAAGTATCAACTATCTCTTCCTATCCTTAAAGGAGAGAAAAAGAAACGCCTTCCTCACTAATAAACACTTTAGAGACTAAGAATAAATAAATTATTTAATCTGTAAATAATTGATTACATTTGTAATAGGAAGAAAGTGGATATTGCTTCATACATAAAGCAGACAAATTCAATAAGAGTTAGAACAAGAACTTTAAGTAGAACTATAAGAATAATAGATGAAAGATTTTATAGCAACAGATATTAAAAGCGAAAATGCAGTATTGGTAGGTCTTATTACACAAGAAGAGACCGAAGAACAAGTAACTGAATATTTAGACGAGTTAGATTTTTTAGCCGAGACAGCTAAGATTAAACCGGTTCACAGAGTAATGCAGCGACTTACTATGCCCAACTCTGTTACCTTTGTTGGCTCAGGAAAGCTTCAAGAAATCAAAGAATACATTGAAAGCCAAGAAGAGAGTGACAACGAAATTGGAGTTGTCATTTTTGATGATGAGCTTTCGGCTCGACAAATAAGAAACATTGAGCAGGAGCTTGACGTGCCTGTTCTGGACAGGACAAGCCTTATATTAGATATTTTCGCCATGAGAGCTCAAACAGCTCATGCAAAAACGCAAGTGGAACTCGCCCAATACCAATACCTGTTGCCTCGACTTACACGCATGTGGACTCACCTTGACCGTCAGCGTGGTGGTGGATATATGCGTGGACCAGGTGAGACGCAGTTGGAGACTGACCGTAGAATCATTCTTGACAAAATATCTAAACTAAAAAAGGATCTTGAAGCAATTGATAAGCAAAAAGCTGTACAACGCAAAAATCGTGGGCAGCTAGTACGTGTAGCATTGGTTGGATATACCAATGTGGGTAAATCCACAATTATGAATTTGCTGAGCAAATCGGATATATTTGCAGAAGATAAACTCTTTGCAACGCTTGACACAACAGTTAGAAAAGTGGTGATAGGCAACCTGCCATTTCTGATGACAGACACTGTTGGTTTTATAAGAAAACTACCTACACATCTGGTAGAATCATTTAAATCGACACTCGACGAGGTGCGCGAAGCTGATATACTCTTACATGTAGTTGATATTTCTCATCCTGGATTTGAAGAGCAAATAGAGATTGTAGAAAAAACTCTCTTCGAGATAGAAAAAGAGGAGAAACCTACTATTATCATATTCAACAAAATTGATGCATTCTCTTACACTCCCAAGGATGAGGATGACCTTACACCAAGCACTCAAAAAAACATCTCTTTGGAAGAGTTGAAAAGAACTTGGATGAACAGATTAAATAAAAACTGCATTTTTATTTCTGCAACAGAAAAAGATAATATTGAAGAGCTGAGAGAATTAATTTATGATAAGGTAAAAGAAGTTCATATTACTCGTTTCCCTTACAACGACTTCCTTTTTTATGACTACGAAGAAGAAGCCAAGGAATTTGAAAGACTTCAAAAGGAAGAGGATAAGGAGCTTGAGAGGCTTCAAAAGAAAGACAAGGATAAATTGCACGAGTAGATTTGCTGTTTAGTCGGTATTATTCACGTTTTTAGCTTTGAATTTTTTCATCATATTTCATCATTTCATTTAACCCTTCGTAGAGACGCCCTACATAGGCGTCTTGTTGATTGTGCTGGGAGACATTTAATTAACGTTTTGTATTTGTTGTGGATAAAGCATTTATGGGAATTATTGAGGGAAGGGTCATAAATAAATACGGTTGGATGCTACATATAATCTCATTCTACACCATCTCCTTTTCTTTAGCAATATCTCGAAATTCGGAAGGAGACATTCCATAATAATCATGAAACAAGCGATAGTAAGTACTGCGAGAGTTGAATCCAGATTCATCTCCTATTTCATAGATGTTCATGTCAAGATTAGTTGTTAGCAGTGTTGCAGCATAGCGCAATCGATAACGGTTTACAAATTCTGAGAAAGTCAACCCCTCTCCATGTTTTTTTATGGCATCTGACAAATAAGTGCGATTGGTATTGAGCTTAGCTGCCACATCATCCTTTTTCAACTTTTGATCTTTGTATAGATGATTCGTCCACATCAATTTACACAAATCGTTGTAAAGAACCTCTTCATTGCTGAGATTATCTGGCTCAACTTCTTCTATAATCTCATAAAGCGTGTTCTCTTTTCTCAACAGTCTTAAATAAGTATTATACAACACGCGATTTTTGTGGCGTAATCTGCGGGCGTACATTATAGACAATGTCACTAATACAAGGAGTAGGATAATACTCAAAAACAAAAGGTAGAGACGATTGGTTGCAATTTTGTTTTTCAGTGTCAGCCTATCCAGTTTATACATTGTATGAAGTTCATTCAGCTGTGCAACCAATTCGTAATTATTTAATTTATCGTTGCGAGGGATAATGTTTTTGTACAATTCAATTGCCTCTTCGTCTTGTCCTGCAGCAAGCAGCAGTTTGGCTTGTTGTAATCTCAAAGTAAGCAGGCTAACAGAGTCGCCTACAGACACAAGATTATCCATATTTTCGGCATTGCTCGCAATGGCTTTATCGTACTGTTTTGTTGCAACATAGTAACGCGTCTGTACCTGCAAGAATTTGTAACGTGAAATCAATTTATTCTCCTTGGCAAAAACCTTAGCGTGGGAGAGCAATTCAGCTGCCTTAATATAGTGTTCTGTCTCTATCTCAGTGACAGCAGCTGCAAGCGTATAAGAAAGATATCTGTCATTGAGAAAAGAGGTGTAATTATTTGAATCGACTTCAAGCTTGCAGTTGTCTAAAACTGTTTTCCATGCCAACACCAAAGTACGCAACTCTTCATACCGTCTCAACCCATCAAGTGTTTCACCCAGGGCATTGTAGGCTGAGAGCAAAAGACTGATATTCTCTTCTTTGGTTAGTGCCAAAATACTCTCTTCAAGTGACTGCTTTGCCTCTGGGAAACGTTGCATGGTTTGATAAATTGAGCCTATAGAATAAGTCGAAACTCCTATACCATAATTGTTCTTGTTTTTCTTAGCATCTACATACATTTTATCAGCTTCAAGCAGTGCCATTTGCAGATTATCCTCATAAAGGTGTAGCTCAATAAGCGTGTTCCATGAGTTGTAATAATAATTCCATAAGCCATGCTTGTGCATGAATGCAAGATTATCGGGAATTG
>CAZXGV010000012.1:0-29309 GCA_964640575.1 uncultured Dysgonomonadaceae bacterium | reverse complement strand
AATTGACAAGCACTGACTCCTCTTATTTCTTCTCTTTTAGTAATCTTCCTGCATACCCATCCAAAAACCAAGTTAAGTTTTCAGAGGTAGGATTAACTTTAGCTGCAGGGTACTTTTCCTGGGCTTTTTCATTATCCTCAATTACAGCTTTCACTATTTTATCTTTGGGTGCTCCTGTTACTAAGAAAACTACATTCTTTGCCGCATTAATTGTTCGGCCAGAAAGACTAACTCGTCTTTGTCTTGTTTTGGGATGTGTCGCAACAACACATAGGTTGCTACTTTCCCATAAATTCATTTCGTGTGGGAATATTGATGCAGTGTGTCCGTCTTCGCCCATACCAAGCATCACGATGTCGAATTGGGGAGTGTTGTTTACAACTTCAAGTTCGTTATGCAACAAATCCTCATAACTTCTTGCTTCTTTATAAGGATCGTTCTCGCCCCTTATCCGGAATATGTTATCTTTAGACACAGGAACATGGTCAAATAAGTTTTCTTTTGCCATTTTATAGTTGCTGTCGTCATCATCGGGCCAAACACAGCGTTCGTCACTCCAAAAGAATTTAATTTTACTCCAATCAATGTCTTCTGCATGATTGGTTGCCCAGTATCTGAAGAGCGATCTTGGTGTGTTTCCACCAGATAACGCTATTGTCAAGTCTTCCTTTTCAGAAAGAAGTTTTTTCAACCACAAGGTGAACTCCTTGTTTAAATCATTTAAATTCTCAAATATTTTTGCTTCCATATCTATTAATATAATTTATAATTCACAATAAATGCCATCATCTGACATGTTTTTACAAGGGTAACGCCATTTTTGATTATTTCCTTCTATCAGGTCGTCACTTTTTTCTGGTCCCCACGATCCCGCAGGATATCCATAAAGCGGAGCTTGTTCGTCATTTTCCCAATAATCAAGGATGGGCTGTACAAATCTCCACGTTTCTTCTGCGGCTGGTCCGTCCATAAAAAGAGTACTATCGCCTGCCATACAATCAAGTATTAATCGTTCATATGCTTCGGGTATATAGTGGTCGTCAAGGTCAGTGTAATGGAAATCCATATTAACAGTTTTCACCTCGTAGCCATTACCTGGCATTTTCATGCCTGTTTTAAGCAAAATACCCTCGTCGGGCTGAATGCGTAAGATGAGTTGATTATCATTGTCTTTGTTGTCACAAAAAAGCTGTTGAGGTGAAGGTTTAAAATGGATAACAATTTCGGATACACGCGTTGGCAATCTTTTCCCTGTACGTATGTAGAATGGAACTCCTGCCCAGCGCCAGTTATCGATAAAAAATTTCATGGCGAAAAATGTCTCAGTACGAGATTCTTTATTTACTTTCTCTTCTTGTCGATACCCTAATGTAGCATCTCCTCTAATATTGGCGGCAGAATATTGACCTCGGATAACATTGTTTCTCAAATCGTCTTTGGAAAGAGGGTGCAATGCCTGAAAAACTTTCATTTTCTCATACTTTATGGCTTCTGCATTAATTTTTATGGGTGGCTCCATAGCAATAAGTGCTACTAGCTGCATAAGATGATTTTGCACCATATCGCGCAAAGCTCCTGCTTCATCATAATATCCACCACGACCTTCCATCCCGATACTTTCGGCAGCTGTAACTTCTATATGTTGTATATAGTTTCTATTCCATAGTGGTTCATAGATACCATTTGCAAATCGAGTAACCATTAGATTTTGTACTGTCTCTTTACCAAGATAATGGTCAATTCGGTAAATTTGATCTTCCTCAAAAAAGTCTAGCAACTTTTTATTTAAACTTTGAGCCGATTTGAGGTCGTGTCCAAATGGTTTTTCTATAATGATTCGACGGAATCCTTTTCGTTGTAAATTTAACCCTTGTCCATATAGGAACTTTGGTATTTGGGGGTAAAGGTGAGGAGGTGTCGAAAGATAGAAAATATAGTTTTTGTCTGTTTTAAACTCATTGTCAATTTCCGTGAGTCTCTTTTTCAATATACCATATTCATTCCCGTCTCCTGTATCCATGCTTAAATAAAACACTTTTGATAGGAATAAATCAATTACTGTGTCACTTGAGTCTTTGTAGTGAGAGAATAGCTTGATGCCTTTTTTCATTTTTTCTCTAAAAGCTTCATTGCTAAAATTACTTCTACTTACTCCTAAAACTGCAAAGTGTGGAGGTAAAAGTTTATTTTCATATAAATCGAATATAGAAGGTATGAGCTTTCTATAAGCCAAATCGCCAGAGGCTCCAAAAATCACCATTATCTGGTTATCGATATTCTTCGGATTGTTCATTTTAAAAATAGGTGTAGTTTAATGTTCATATAATAGACTAAAACGCTGCAAACAAATAAAAGTTGTATGAACAACGTACAAGATACGGAAAATATATAATAAAATAATGATATTGTATCGATATGAATGAAATATCGAAATAAAAACAAATGTTTTTGTCTTGATAAAAAAATATGAGTATCTTTGCGCCTTAATTTAGTTATATAATTAATTACAAACAACATTAGTATGAATAATTACGAAACCGTTTTCATTTTGACTCCCGTTTTGTCTGATGCACAGATGAAGGAAGCGGTAGAAAAATTCAAAACCCTCCTAACGGACAAAGGGGCCGAAATTATAAACGAAGAAAACTGGGGAATACGCAAATTGGCGTATCCAATCGACAAAAAGTCAACAGGTTTTTATTGCATGTTAGAGTTTAAGGCAGATCCATCGTCAATTGCCACTTTAGAAGTAAACTTCCGTCGCGACGATCGTATTCTTCGATTCTTAACAACTAAGCACGATAAATTCTCATTTGAATACTCAGAGAAAAGAAGAAGGAATCGTTCTTTTAAAAAGGATGCATCAACTACCGAGACTGCAAAATCTGAAGTGAAAAATTAAAAACAAAGGAGGAAATAAAACAATGGCTAAACAATCAGAAATAAGATACTTGACACCTGTTTCAGTTGATGTCAAAAAGAAAAAATATTGTCGCTTCCAAAAGAATGGAATTAAGTATATTGATTACAAAGATCCTGAGTTCTTGAAGAAGTTCTTGAACGAGCAAGGTAAGATACTACCTCGCCGCATTACAGGTACATCACTCAAGTTTCAACGTCGTATTGCGCAAGCGGTAAAAAGAGCACGTCATTTGGCTTTGCTTCCATACGTAACCGATTTAATGAAATAAAAAAAAGAGAAATAACAATGGAAGTAATATTAAAAGAAGATTTATTGAATTTAGGGTACAAAGATGATATTGTGACTGTGAAAGACGGATATGCAAGAAATTACCTTATTCCACAAGGTAAAGCTGTTATGGCTTCTGAGTCTGCAAAAAAAGTTATTGCAGAAAACAATAGGCAGCGTGCTCATAAATTGGAGAAAATTAAAAAAGATGCAGAGGCTTTTGCAGAAAAAATGGAAGGTACAACCCTTACTATAGGAGCTAAAACTAGCACAACAGGAACTATCTTTGGCTCTGTAACAAACATCCAATTGGCTGAGGAATTAGCTAAAAAAGGCTTTGAGGTTGATCGCAAGTTTATTATAATTAAAGATCAAGTAAAAGAGATTGGAAGTTATACTGCAACTGTGAAACTTCATAAAGAAGTTACAATTGAAATACCTTTTGAAGTAGTTGCCGAATAAACATTAGGAATCTACTTTCAAACTATAATTACTAACCGATTGTCAAAAATACTGACAATCGGTTTTTTACTTTTTGCTGGTTGCAAAGATTCAATTCTAACTTGAAAGAGTTCAAACAGGATACTACACAGTTTATTTGTTTTTACTGTAATTGAAACCTGCGGAATATGATAATATCTCTTTTACTATCAAGTTATCAACAAAAAAGTCAATCTTCTAATTAATTAACATAGAAATATCCGATTTATTCCTTATTTTGCTGTTCTAAAGAATAACAAATTATATATGGGTAAAATTATAGCATTAGCTAATCAGAAAGGAGGCGTTGGGAAAACGACTACAACTATCAATTTGGCAGCTTCATTGGCAGCATTAGAAAAAACTGTTCTGGTTGTGGATGCAGATCCACAAGCGAACGCTTCTTCTGGTTTAGGGATAGACATCAACAAAAATCATGATACACTTTATGAAGGATTGATTGGAGAAAAAACTATTTTTGAAATTCTTATTAAAACAGAATTTGATAAAATTGATATAGTCCCTTCGCATATAAATCTTGTGGGAGCAGAACTGGAAATGGTTCAGCTTGAGAATAGGGAGAAGAGGATGCAGGAGTTGCTTCTAGATGTTAAAAGTAAATACGATTTTATATTGATTGACTGTTCTCCTTCCTTAGGTATCATTACTGTGAATGCTCTTACAGCTGCAGATTCAGTAATAATACCTGTGCAATGTGAGTACTTCGCTCTGGAAGGGTTAAGCAAGCTTTTGAACACAATAAAAATAATTAAGTCAAAAATAAATCCACAACTTGAGATAGAGGGTTTTGTATTAACAATGTATGATTCTAGGTTGCGTTTGCACAATCAAATATATGAAGAGGTGAAACAGCATTTTCAAGAATTGGTTTTTACGTCGGTTATTCATAGAAATGTAACATTGAGCGAGTCGCAAAGCTTCGCAAAACCTGCTTTGATGTACGATGCTGGTTCGCGTGGTGCTGTCAACCATATGCAACTAGCTAAAGAGTTAATTGAGAAAAACGAGTAATTTTGTAGTTAATATATTTAGGAAAGACGATAGAAATGGCCAAAAGACAAGCTTTAGGAAGAGGATTGAATGCGCTTATTACAATGGACGATAACGAAACGCAAGGTTCGTCGTTTATTAGTGAGATTGAAATAGATAAAATTAAACCGAATCCTGATCAACCACGCGTGGACTTTGATGATGAAGCCATGGAAGAATTGGCAACATCTATTCAAAAAATAGGCGTAATTCAACCCATTACACTGCATGAACTTAAGGATGGTGGTTATCAAATTATTGCTGGAGAAAGACGGTACAGAGCATCAGTGATGCTTAATTTGAAGTCAATTCCAGCTTATGTAAAAACTGTGGATGATGAGAATGTAATGGAGATGGCATTGGTTGAAAATATTCAACGTGAAGACTTGAATGCCATAGAAATTGCTCTGACCTATCAAAAGCTTATTGACTCTCAATCTTTAACACAAATGCAATTAAGTGAAAGAGTAGGCAAGAAAAGAGCAACTATTGCCAATTACATGCGTTTATTGAAACTTCCAGCAGAAGTGCAAATGGGAATAAAAGATAGGAAAATAGATATGGGACATGCTCGCGCTTTAGTTACTATTCCAGACCCCGTTATTCAGCTAAATATTTACAATAAAATTGTGAAAGAAGGGCTATCCGTAAGAAAAGTCGAAGCAATAGTTAAAAATGAAATAGCTGAGCTTTCTCAAAATAATCCAGTGAAAACACCCAGAAAGCCTCAGGGAATGTCTAATGAATTTGAGGCGTTGAAAAATCATTTATCACGTTTTTTTGATGCGCCTGTGAAGTTTAAGTATTCTAAAACAGGTAAAGGAAGTATCACAATCCCTTTTAGCTCAAATGAAGATTTAGAGAGAATTATTGGGATATTCGATGTAATAAAAAAATAAGCTATCACCTAATATATGGGGTTTTTAAAACTTAGAATTATATGCTGTTTTATTTTGACTGTTGTTTTTTGTTATTCTCAACAGAATAATCAGCAGTTAAATGACACTTTACCTGTAATTACATTAGATAGTATTACTCAGATTGTTGACTCCGTCGATGTTCCAGTAATGCAACCTGTAGTTGGAGCAGACTCTCTTAAAATGACAAGTTCAGTTGTCGTTATCAATGACACAGCAGCTCTTCCTCTAGTTATAGATTCAAAAATATTTAAGCCTAGTCCAACAAAAGCAGTTATTTATGCGACAATTTTTCCTGGATTAGGACAAGTATATAATCGTAAGTATTGGAAACTTCCAATCGTTTATGGTGGTTTTATTGGTTTTTCATACGCTATATCATGGAATGGCAGGTATTATACGGACTATTCAAATGGATACAAAGATATAATGGATGATGATCCAGCAACTGATAGTTGGAAAAACTTTCTACCTTATGGAATGGATCCTGAATCAGTCGATCAAGCTTGGTTGAAGGATGTGATGAAGCGACGAAAAGACTATTATCGTTACTATCGAGATTTGAGTATAATTGGTACAGTTGCAATGTATGCTTTGAGTATACTGGATGCTTATGTGGATGCACAACTTTTCGACTTTGATATTAGTTCTGATTTATCTCTTAGAGTGGAACCAGCACTAATAAAAAAAACCGATTATTTAGCAAACAGTATTGGATTTCAGTGTAGTATCAGTTTTTGAAAACTATTTTAATATTTTAAGACAATGAGAAAAACTATTTTCTTAATGCTAGTTACACAGCTCCTAAGTACGTCTTTTCTGTTTTCTCAAAATCAAATAAAAAAAGAAGAGCATTTTGAAACTGATAAAAGTGTTCGGGATAGTTCTATAGTTATCGATGATAGTACGATTATAGTACCCGAAAGTATGAATAAAAGCATAAGAAGTTTACTCGAAAACTGGCAGATTGACTTTTCAGTGACTGAAAATAACTGCGAAAAAGGAGTAAATATAGTGTATAGCGATTCAGTTTATATGCAACGATTGTATAACTTGCCTACCGAAATGGAGCTTTCATTCAACTCTGTTGTGCGATCATATATTGACATGTACACTGTGAAGCGTCGTGAGTTGGTTAGTTATATGTTGTCATTAGGAAAGTACTATTATCCGATGTTTGAAGAGGCTCTGGACAGATATGACTTGCCCTTAGAACTAAAATACTTGCCTGTTATTGAATCTGCTTTAAATCCTGTTGCAGTTTCACGAATGGGAGCAACAGGATTGTGGCAGTTTATGTTGCGGACAGGCAAAGAGTATAATCTGGAAGTCAACAGCTTAGTGGACGAGCGTCGCGATCCTTATAAGTCGACTGAAGCTGCGGCACGTTACTTAAATGACTTGCACCAAATATATGAAGATTGGAATTTAGTTATTGCTGCATATAATTGTGGACCTGGCAATGTAAATAGAGCTATTGCTAGAAGCGGTGGAAAACGTGACTATTGGGATATATATTATAACCTCCCTCGTGAGACTAGGGGATACGTACCTGTGTTTATTGCTGCAAACTACGTAATGAACTACAACGATGCTCATAAAATTTGTCATCGAGATTCTCCTGCCGATTATATGTTTTTAGATACGGTTCATGTTACAGAAGAAATCCACTTTAAACAAATTTCGGAGGTGCTAGATATCCCTATTGAAGATATAAGAAGATATAACCCTCAATTTAAACGTGATTTAATTCCTGGTAATCATAAACCTTATACGTTAGTTTTACCAACAAATAAAATGTATGCATTCATTAGCAAAAGTGATGAAATTATTAATCATAATAAAACTCTTTACTTAACTCATCGTAAACAAACACTGAGTAATGAGTATGATGGTACAGTTGTTGATGGAAATGTTATAAACACCTATTATAGGATTAAGAAAGGGGATACATTAGGAGCTATTGCAAGAAGGAACAGTACAACTGTAGGGAGGTTACAGCGTATGAACGGAATGAAAACAACGAAACTGTCTATTGGACAGAAATTAATTGTGGAACAAACAGTTAAACCGATAGAAACACAACAAGCGTCTGTCTCTTCTATAGAATCAAGTGGTAAACTAAAAAACACTTACTACAGAGTTAAAAGAGGTGACACGTTAGGTGCGCTTGCGAGAAGAAACAAAACAACGGTGACTCAATTGCAACGGATGAATGGACTCAACTCTACCAAGTTAGCTGTTGGTAAAAGCCTTATAGTGAAGCAGGAAAGAATAGAGGATGAATCCGTAAATACAGAAAAGATTATCGACGTGAGAAAAAAATACCCAAAAATCAAATCTTCGTCACTAACTAGTAGCGAAAGCATAATAACTGAATATATTGATAAATGCAATCAAGAAAAGAAGGCTAATCAATATCAAGTGACTGTTCTGTAGGATTGCTTTTCTCAAAAAAAGAGAAATAAACATTTCCATATTTGCGCTCTTCTTTAAAAAAAGGATGTTTGGTGAACGTGTTTTTTTTGGAGTGCTCCAAAATGAAAATGCCATCATTATTTAATATGTTTTGCTCGAATATTTTTTCAGGTATTAAATCTATCTCATCTAAATCATAAGGAGGATCTGCAAATATTAAGTCGAATGACTGTTTGCATGATTTTATAAATGAAAACACATCAGCTTTTATAGCCAATAACTCTTTTGCATCCAGCTTCTCTTTCACCTGATTGATGAAGGCATGGTTCTTAGCATTCATTTCAATGCTAAGAACATGAGGGCATCCTCGGGATACTAGCTCTAAAGCAATACTTCCTGTACCCGAGAAGAGGTCTAATGCATTGCTATTCTCCCAATCGACAATGTTATTTAAAATATTAAACAAACTTTCTCGTGCAAAATCAGTGGTTGGTCTTGCTGTGAACTTAGTTGGTAGTTGAAATCTTCTTGATTTATATTTTCCGCTTATAATTCTCATAATTGATATAGTATTTCTGTGGGTATTTCTTCTAGGTTTTCTTTTGTGTTAATAGATAGTTTAATAGGAAGTATTTTTGTTTTAGAAATTAATTTCTTTAGCATTTCAATGCATTCTGCATGTTTGCTAATCTTTCCTGAAAAGAACAGTATGTCAGATTGGACATCTAATTCAAGCTCTTCCCAAACTTTCTGAATAAAGTAGCATTCTTCTAACGTGTTATTAGAACGAAATGTTTTAGCAAGTATAAGCTTTTCGTTAGAAAATGCAATCACATCCATTATATTCTCGTTGTTGAAATTGATAAAGAGTGCTGAGTTAGTGTGATTGTGTTTTCTATAAAAGAATGGTGTAAGTAATGATAGATGGCTCACAAATTTTGGATTGAGAAGTGTTCTACTCAAGAAATGATGAATGGATTCATTCATACTCCAAATAACTTTACTGTTTAAATCTTTTATATCATTACTAATTATGTGTGATTTTGGGTAAAGGCAATTATAAGATAGTATGTCCTTTTCCAATCTTTTATCATAGTATCTACTTGGGATAATTGTTGCTTTATCGTCTATACATATCACATTGATTTTTTTAAAGTTGTTAGAGAAAAAAGCAAAATCAAAAATAAGCCTTTCTATATTATTCAGATAGTCACTATTTGGTTTAAAAGTAACACTGTTTTGATAAAACACTGTTTTGTAGTATGGACTATGGATAGAAAAATAAAATCCACTCGGTAATAACCGAATGGATAGTATATATTTATTTGATTCTGTAAAATCAATGTTGTCTGGTAAAAACATAAATCTCTTTTAGAGGGTTTATAAGTTTTTAAATCTAGTAAATTACAACAGTAGATTGCCCTTAAAATACAAAGAACAATCTACTACTATTTATTGTCAGGACAAAAGACCAAAAAGTTGGTTACTCCCAATTACCAGCGTTGTTATTTGCAGTTGTAATAGAGCCGACTTGCATGCCTGCATATCTATCACCTGGAAGACTTCTTACGTTTTCAATTAATAGATTTAATTCGTTTTTGTTTAAATCACTAAGATAAGTTGTATAGGGCGTTTTTGCTTCAAAAACATTGATTGTGAAGCCAGATGATGTATTTAGTGTATCTGTAGCCATTTCAAATTTTGCACCATTTCCATAAGGAACATAAGCTAGTGAATCTGGATTGAAATTTCTACGATGACTGAATCTGTTTTCGACTACAGGTACAAAAATTGAGTCACGTTGAAGTTGTGGTCTGTTGTTTTCTTCATCCCACAAGCCTGCTTTTTTTATAGCTGCCACGTTACCCTTGCTAATAATGCTCATAGCTTTTGACTCAGTCATTCCTTCTTCCATTTGCTCTTCCGTTAAATCGCCGTGCTTTTGCAATAAAGCAACCTTCCCGTTTTTAACGAAATTGATTAAAGAGTCAAAGTCAGCTGTATATTCACCTTTGACCTCGCGAAAAGCTACTTGAGCAGTACGTATGTCAATAAGTCTTTGTTTAACGGCTTCATTGCGAATTTGACTTTGCACTTTAAAATCAATTGGTCCTTGAATGCTTTTCCAGCATAAGAAAACTAATAGACCAATTGCAGCAACTAAAATTACTTTTACTAATACTTTCATGGACTTTTTTCCTTTTTTATTATTTCTATTGAATGGATTTACTATTTTAGATTACAAATTTAGAAAAAGAATGATAATTGTGCTACTTTTACACAGAAAATAATTTGAAAAAAATGATAAATACGTATTTCATCGAGAAAATCAAGGAGAATTTCCCATTTTCACTCACAAATGACCAACAAACAGCAATTAAAAAGATTGCAGAGTTTATTTTTAATCCAAAATCTGAGGAAGTTTTTCTTTTAAAAGGGTATGCTGGAACAGGCAAGTCTAGCTTGATTGGTACTTTAGTAAAAACGATGACTCAATTTGAGCAAAAAACAGTTTTGTTGGCTCCAACTGGACGTGCTGCAAAAGTATTTTCATTATACTCTGACGAATCGGCATACACGATTCATAAAAAAATATACCGACAGAAAAGTATGTCTGATATTGGAGGTTCGTTTTCGCTTACAAACAATTTACATCAAAATACTCTTTTTATAGTAGATGAAGCATCTATGATAAGTAATGAATCAGGTGAAAACTCTTTCTTTGGAACTGGTCGTCTTCTTGATGATTTAATTGAGTTTGTATATTCAGGTAATAATTGCAAACTTCTTTTTTTGGGCGATTCAGCCCAGTTGCCTCCCGTGAAACAAAATATAAGCCCTGCAATGGATAGCTATGAGTTGCAAACATATGGACTGGATGTTGTAGAAAGTACACTCACAGAGATCATGCGTCAAGATGAGGAATCAGGCATATTATATAACGCTACTTTGTTGCGTAAAGCTCTAGATAGTGGTGCGACGAGTAATTATCCGCAGTTGGTTATGAATAACTTTGCAGATGTGGAACGTATTTCTGGCAACGATTTAATCGAAGAGATATCTAGTTGTTATAGTCGAGATGGGGTAGAAGAGACTATTGTGATATCACGTGCCAATAAAAGTGTGAATATCTTTAATAATGGCATTAGGAACAGTGTGCTTTATAGAGAAGAAGAATTGTCAAATGGTGATTTGCTCATGGTGACGAAAAATAATTATTTTTGGTTGAAAGAGGAAGCGAAGGTTGACTTTATAGCGAATGGAGAATTTGTTGAAGTTTTACGAATTCGTTCTGAGAGAGAGATGTATGGTTTGCGATTTTGTGATGTAGTTCTTTATCATAAAAATTATGACCTTGAGTTTGATGCAATAATTAATTTAGACTCTTTGCATAGTGAAAGGTCTGGCGATTCTTACAAACAAAGTAATATGCTTTATAATGCGCTCATGGAGGAATATAGTAACATAGGGTCGAAGCGGGATCGCTATAAACAAATTAAAAACAATGTATATTTCAATGCATTGCAGGTAAAATATGGATATGCTGTCACTTGCCATAAAGCGCAAGGCGGAGAATGGAAAAATGTCTTTGTAGATTTGAGCTATATTAATCCTGACCATTTGGGCGATAATTTTTATCGTTGGCTTTATACATCTATCACACGGAGTACTAAAATGTTATATCTTGTGAATTTGTCAGACGACTTTATTGCTAACCCCAATTAATTATTAAATTTGCAGTGTACGAATTAAAGTGCTAATACTGTATGTTTTGAGCACATAAATTGTTAGGAAACAATGAAACATAAATACATAGAATCGCTACTTAGCGAAATACAACAATTAGAATCAAAAGTTATAAACTTGAAAGAGAATCAGAAAGTCCCTTTTTCCTTTTTCAAAGAGTCTTTTAAACAAACTCAAAAGATTGCACATTTACTCCACGAATTGGAGTTTGTGCAAATAGAAGATATGAAAGGGCAGATGGAAAAATTAGTACATTTCTTATCTGACTCTGAAAACACTAAAGATGAGGTTAAAACTTCACTTGTTGTTGAAACAACCAAAAAACCAAATGAAAAGGTTGATTTTAATAAAACAGAACAAGATGCACCAAAAGTTGAAGTTGGAACTCACAAAGCAGATTCAACAGAAAAAGTTGAAGAACAAACTTTTGCATCTAATGAGGTTGAAGAGATAGCAACTTTTAAGTCTTCACATGAAGCCACTGGCTCACCAAGTCAGCAGATAGCTAAAGATGCGGACACCATGCTCAATAATCAGAAAGAAACGATTGCAGATCATCTTAGCACTAAGAGTAAGTCTCTAAATGATATTCAACCAATCAATCATACTATACTAGATGCAAAAAGAAGTATTAGCTTAAACGATCGATTTTTGTTTCAACGAGAACTTTTTGACAATAACAGAGAGGCTATGAATGATATGTTGGTTAAGTTGCAGACGTTTTCTAGTTACGAGACCACAAAAAGTTATTTGGAAGTGAATACTGATTGGGATTTTACAGATGAAACAGTTGACAAATTTATGCAAATGCTGAAAGATAGTTTTTAGATGAATCAAAATGAGGCAGAAAACTACGGAGTTCTTCGAGTTGTACCTACTCCAATAGGAAACTTGGAGGATATGACCTATAGAGCAGTAAAGGTCTTGAAGGGGAGTGATTTTATATTAGCAGAAGATACTCGTACGAGTGCTTTCCTTTTAAAGCATTACAATATCGAAACTAAAATGTTTTCGCATCATAAATTTAATGAGCATCAAAATAGTCAGCAAGTTGTGGAACGTATTTTAGCAGGTGCCAATGCTGCACTAATATCTGACGCTGGTACTCCTGCCATTTCCGATCCTGGTTTTTTAATCGTCCGAGCATGTGTAGAAGCTGGTATACGAATTGAATGTTTACCTGGAGCTACAGCTTTTGTTCCGGCTTTAGTAATGTCTGGGTTGCCTAATAATAGATTTTGTTTCGAAGGATTTCTACCACAAAAAAAAGGACGACAAACAAGGCTAAAAGAACTTGAAGAAGAAAAACGTACAATGGTCTTTTATGAGTCACCTTATCGAGTAATTAAAACTTTATCTCAATTCGCAGAATATTTTGGAGCAGATAGACTGGCTACAATATCACGTGAAATATCAAAAATATACGAAGAGACTTTACGTGGAACACTCTCAGAACTAATAGAACATTTTACTAATGAAAGACCCCGAGGTGAGTTTGTTATTATAGTAAGCGGGAAAAATTTAAAGGAGTAGATTAAAATCAAAATATTTTTAAACTAAAGTATCCCTGTAATCGTTGTAATAAAAAAATATATAGATATGAAGAAGCTAGTGTTACTACTTATTAGTGTAGGAGTTCTGTTCTCATGTACCAATGTGAAAGAATCGAAAGAATACAGACAACTCAAGGCAGAGCGTGACTCTTTGCTGACGGGAACTACAAAATCAACCAGTGAGATTAACGAGATGATGGCTGTGATAGATGATGTAGAGGAGAATTTCAATCAAATTCGTGAAGCTGAAAACTACTTAGCTTTGCAGTCTGTCGACCAGGGGGAGATGAGTGCCAATACTAAGAAGCGAATCAATGACAACTTTAAAATGGTAAACGAAATTTTGGAAAAGAATAAAAAGCAAATTGAAGAGCTAAACAAAAAATACTCATCAAGTAAAGGGCAAGTTGCTATACTTCGCAAAACTATTGAAAGGCTGAATAATGAGATGGAAGAGAGAGCAACTCGAATCAGTGATTTGCAAACTGAGCTTTCGCGTAGAGATGAAACAATTGCTCAACTATCTACAAGTGTAACCGAACTATCTTCGAATGTATCAGAACTATCAGGTCATCTAGAAGAACAGTCTGTAACTATTCGCGAGCAAGAGAAATCTATTAATACAGCCTATTTCGTTTTTGGAACAATGAAGGAGTTAAAGGATCAGAAAATTCTTTCAGGTGGTTTCTTACGATCAACCAAAGTTTTAGATGGAACATTTAATCAAGACTACTTCCTTGAAATTGATATTAGAGAAGTAACTAGAATTCCTCTTTATGATAAAAAAGCTAAGTTGTGGTCAACACATCCCGATGGTACTTATGAACTTGAAAAAGGACCAGATGGAAATCTTACGTTAGTTGTTACAGATACACAACGTTTTTGGAGTTTGACTAAGTATTTAATTATTGAAGTTGGCTAAATGGCTTTTAATAAAAGATAAAAATAAAAACATTGAAGACCGATGAAGTATGTAACTACTCATCGGTCATTCTTTATAACACAAAAGTTTTTTTATTAATGCAGACATACAAACATCTTTTTATTGATTTAGACGATACCTTGTGGGATACTTACAATAATAGCAAAGAGTGTCTAATTGAAATCTATAATGATTACGACTACAACAAATACTACGAGACATTTGATGACTATTACGATGTTTATATGCCAAGCAACCATCATTTGTGGGGACTGTATAGGAATGGTAAAATCAATAAGGAAGAACTAATTGTGGAGCGTTTTTTAGTCCCTGTTCGTGAGTTTGGGATAGATAACTCAGATTATGCGAAGAAGCTAAGTGATGATTTTTTAGAACGAACCACTTATAAAACAAAACTGGTAGATGGTGCAATGGAGTTGCTAGAATATTTGAAACCTAAATATCACATGCATATTCTCTCTAATGGTTTCAGGGAAGTGCAATATAAAAAAATAGAAAATTCGGGATTGAAATCCTATTTTGACAAAATAATTTTATCAGATGATATTGGAGTTAATAAACCGCATTCAGAGTTTTTTATATATGCATTAAAGAAAACAAATGCTACTCAATCAGAGGTATTGATGATTGGAGATAGCTGGGATGCTGATATACTTGGTGCATATAATAGTGATATTCATCAACTGTGGTTCAATCCTGAGGGATTGAATCCTATAGGGTTTAATCCTACCTATTGTGTTGAAACATTGAGCGAGATAAAAAAAATATTATAATTCTGTGGTTGTTTTTTTAAATTGGCGCTTTTAATTGTTGCTTCTTCTTAGAGGCATAGTCATACACCTTGCTCCTCCACCACCTCTTGGTAATTCTGATCCGTCAATAGTTATTACGCATTTACTAGTTGCATTAATATCGTACTTGTCATTGATAACATCCCAAGCGGAAGTTATTTCAAATCCGTTTTTATTTAGCTCCTCTAATGTATGTACATTACGAGCATATGACATCACTTTGCCAGGGGCAATAGAAAGAAAATTAGCACCACTGTGCCATTGCTCCCTTTCTTGATCCCATTCATCCGCATTTCCTCCACAAATAATAGGTTTTATATCCACACCAAGTTTTTTTAGTGTATTAAGGATATTCGTGACTGTAGATATTTTAGATACTTTACCATTATCAATTTGTATATGTACAGTTTTGTAAGTGTTATCTTCTAATATTAGGGGTTTATAAACCATTGCAGAATTATTATCTAATAGAGTGAATACCATGTCGAGATGAATAAACGACTCGGGTGAGTGGGGTAATTGTTGTACAATGATATGTTTTTCTCCTGACTTGTTTTTACATAAAGTTGTAATCAAAGAGTCAATGGCTTGGCTAGTTGTGCGACTTCCATTGCCAATAACTATGATGTCTTTGTTCACAATCAATATATCTCCACCTTCTATAGTCGTTGGCATAGTGCCATCTCCAACAAAATTGCTGGCATCAATAATAGATGAGTCAAAAAGTGTATTGTTGCTAAAAATAGAATTTACAATGAAGCTCTCTCTTGTGCGTACTTTGTTTGCCATATTGCATACAAGCAAGTTATTGCCTATTGTTGCGCAAGCGTCTCTTGTGAAATAGAAATTATATAGGGGGAGTAGAGCATAGAAATCATCTTTCAGAAATTCAGTAAGTGAATCTATCTTTGACGGCAAACCTTCTATTAATACACGAGCAAGTTCTTTAGCTGTGAGCTGCATCAAAAAATCAAAATAGTTCATGACATTTTCTGTCGAACATATTTTTTTTAATAATTCTTTTTTATGTTTGTTATCTTTCAGGAGTTCAATCAATAAATCTTTAATTACAAACACTTTAGAATGTTTGTTGAGTACTCCATACAATTGCTCATACTCCTTTTGGGCAATAGAAAGATTGAGGATGTCGCTATAGAGTGCACGTCGAGCATTTTTGGGAGTCATGTTTTCTACTTCTGCTCCAGGGTAGTGAAGCAAAACGGCTTCTAGTTTGCCTGTTTCGGATTGTACGTTTAAAACAACTTTTTGATTATCCATAAAATTATATTAGATTTATTGAAAACAAAAATACAAATAAAAGATGATTAAGAGAAGCGAAAAATTGAGTTATATTGAAAAATGATTGACTCACTTTATTGTAATTGTTCTGTTTTTATATCGTTTCTCTTTATTCAATTTCATCATGAATTGGAGTAGGACGATGCCTTATTATTTTAATTAATTGGCTTAATGTAAAGTTTAAAGTTGTTTTTCTGCGTTTTTTGATGATAGTTGTTCGCAAAAAGAAAAAGAATCAGGTTTTTTATGCTTATGTTTGTAAAACAAACGTTGATTTAATAATATATATAACATTGTTTAGTAATGACAACAAGAAGAGATTTTATCAAAAATGTAGCAATAGGTACTGCTGCAGTATCTATGGGAGGTGCTTTGCCCAGTTTTAGTGCAAAAAGCTATAAAAATATAATGGGTGCTAACGATCGTATTCGCATGGCAGCTATTGGTGTAAATGCACGAGGAACAGCGCTAGCAAGTGGATTTGCAAGAGAAAAAGGATGCGAGATAAGTCACGTATGTGATGTTGACAGTCGTGCAATCACTAAGTGTGTTAAAGCGGTAGAGGGAATTGCTGGAAACACACCTAAAGGAGAAAGAGATATTAGAAAATTACTCGAGTCAAAAGATTTTGATGCTGTAATTATTGCGACTCCTGAACATTGGCATGCTCCTGGTGCGCTGATGGCGTTGAAAGCCGATAAGCATGTCTATCTAGAAAAACCAACTGCGCACAATCCTGCTGAAAATGAAATATTGATGCAGGCAGTACCAAAATACAATAAGGTTTTTCAAACAGGAATGCAACGAAGATCATGGCCTAATGTAATAAAGGCTGTTGAAGAGGTTAAAAATGGAACAATAGGCGAAGTTTATTATGGAAAAGCATGGTATGCAAACAATCGTCCTACCATTGGCATCGGAAATACTTCATCAGTTCCCGAATGGTTAGATTGGGATTTGTGGCAAGGACCTGCACCACGTGTTGGAGCATATAAAGATAATTACTTGCACTATAACTGGCACTGGTTTTATGATTGGGGTACAGGTGAGTCAGGTAATAATGGTGTTCACTTTATTGATATTCTTCGTTGGGGTATGGGACTATCCTTTCCAACTCAGGTTAGCTCAACTGGTGGTCGTTATTGGTACAAAGATGATTGGCAATTTCCAGACACGCAAATTGTTAATTATGAATTCGGTGATGGTAAGATGATTTCTTGGGAAGGTCGTAGTTGTAATGGTCGCAATATCGAAAACTCAAGTGTTGGTGCTGCATTTTATGGCGAAAAAGGAACAATAGTTATAGCTGGAGGGAATACTTACAAGGTATATGATTTAAAAAATAAATTGATTAAAGACGTTCAAAGTGAAATAGTGTTTAAAGAGGGTGATACACTGAATCCTAGTCAACAATTAGATTCATTTCATTTTAGCAACTTCTTAGATGGTATTAGAAAAGACACCCCTTTGTTTGCAGATGTAAACGTTGGAGCAATCAGTACAACATTAGCACTTCTTGGCAATATCGCACAGCGCACAAATAGCAATCTAAACACTAACCCCGTGAATGGGCATATTATTAAAAATAGAGAGGCTTCAAAACTTTGGAGCAGAAGATATGCTAAAGGATGGGAAATGAAACTGTAGAATAAACTTATTTGTACTCATATTAAGTTAGCAATGTGAGATGGAAGAGAGGTTGGAGCGTGAGAATGCTTTGACCTCTTTTTTATATAGCACTACTTCACATTATTCATGCTTTCATCTCTGTGTAAATATAGATAGAAGTGGACAAAATATAAGAAAATGCATGCCAATACACAGTTGACTATCAACCTCTATTGCATGCATCACTAATTATATGATACTGCAAACTCTACCTGATGATGATTTACTTTATTTTATTCAATAAAGAATTTATAATCAAGATAGACTTGTTAAATCAAAAGCATATATATCTAAAAGTCAACTTTTACAAGTAGAATTCCCAAATATAATTAGGTTGAATCAAAAAACTATTATTATTACGCTTGACAACTATTTTATTCTTACGACCTTTTGCATCCGTAGCCAGTGGGAACTAAAACAACGTTGAAATATTTAGCAATCCTCTAACTAAAGTCAATAAGAAAATGCAGATGTCAATCCATGTCATTAGTAAATCATACACAAAACAACATGAAAGGATTCGTTCATAAAGAGTGTTTATCGTGCACATCAGTTTAGGGAAGTGAAGCATCTGAAGCCTTAGACTATATTACCGACGGAAGATTGTTGATTCAAAAAAATATAAATAGCCAACTCGCGGAAAGATTGTTAGTTACAAGAGTCAGTTTTGCTAAACACCACAAACAAATCGAACGATAAGTGTTGATTTTAGCGTTCCACAAGAATTATGGTACATCTAATCATTGAAGAGATGTACCCTCTGCAGAAAATTTCACGTAAAATCTTTTTCTTTTCCTGTTTTTAGCAAAATCATGTTGGAAAAGAGACAAAAAACATTTCTTCCATCGAAGATTGGACGAACAAGAGATGAAATCGGAATCTTCCATCGAAGAAATGTTTAGAAAAGCACAAATGCGCTTTTGTTTCAAGTAAATTGGATTTTCGGGGGATAAATGGAGGAGAAATTGGAGTAAATCTGATTTTCCTCTCTCGTTTGTTAAATCTTTCACAGAAGATTTGAGTTTCGACACTCTGTGCAGAGAAAAAACATCAAGGATTTGAAATTCATCTGTTGTTTTTGGAAAAAACCGTGGTAGATTCGATTTTCAACACTCTTTCGCCAAATCTTCGATCGAAGATTAAAGATTCAAGTGTTGTCTCTGAAATCTTCCATTGAAGAAATGTTTAGAAAAGATTTTTGGTAGTTGTTGATGGACTCGGAGCTCGGAGATAATGGTCAATCGTTCGAGATTGGAAACTCAACTGTCAGTTATCACATTAGTTACAGGATGCTTATTATATTTAGCATGAAAACAGGTCAAAGCAACAAGGACGGAGAACACTTCTAATGTATTTTAGTAGCTTGATTTGAGTTTAAAAATAAAAATCAGAGTACATACTAAGTTCAATTAGTAAATGTTGAAATTTGAGGAGGTCTTATAGTTTTATTTGATGCACACTAAAAGACATTGTCTTAAAAAAAAATGTGTAAAGTAAATTTTTATTAGTTCTTAATTGTAATATAAAAACCAAACAAAAAGGAACTTTACACAAGAACAAATTTCGGATTCATTATTTGAATTACTAACTGAAAAAGGTGGAACTCATCAGCTCTTAAATTCAACTTTTTATGCATTTAATATTTGCATAACTTATTACTTTCGCTTACTCTTATTGACTATCCTTAGCAATATTGACTGCAGTTGTAATAATATGATATTTCGCTAATGTATTTGAAGTTTCCCATTCAGGCAAATCTCGGTTTACTAAGTAATCGAAAAAGTTTTGAGCTACATTTTGAAAGTGCTCTTCATGTTCTCTCTTTTCCTCATCAGGAATATTTATCAAATACAGTCCAGTGGTTGAAGAGGACGGTTCTATAGAAATTGTAGGGAAATCTTTTTTTATTTCATCTATTGCATTATGCAAGTTCGATTCAAACTCATCTTTATTCACTTCGGTAGCTTTTTCAATATACAGTTTCTTTGCGAAGTTGCTTGATTTGTTTTGAATAGTTTTGAGAGAAGCTTTTGTTCCATTCATTGTTGCACTAAAAGTATCGCCACTTCCTTCGGGTGCTTTATAATTCCAAACTACTTTCAACGCTACATTTATATCTTTTACTTTGTAGTGGATAGTCCCATTTGCATACACTTTAAGCTTACCATCTTCTATGTATTTATCTAAATAGCTAGGAAAGGTTTCTACATTTGTAGATTTTGAAAATTCAGCCAAGTTCAATTCTGTTGGCCAGTGTGAAGCTGATGTCACTGCTACATCCTCAGTGTAATTTATTACTTCTTCAGGGAAACATTTCCAATGTGCTAAGTCTATTAGATGTGTTGTCACATCTGCAATTCCTTCTCCTTGTTGCTCTACATCGTAATACCATGCTGGTCTAATCAATGGTTGCCCTGAAACTTCTTTGTAAAAGTGATGTACACTTTCCATTGATATGGCAGGCTTATCTTCAGTACCTCTTTGAAGTTCACCAAATAAGTCTTTATTATTTATGAGTTTACGCTCAATGATATTTAGCACATCATATCGCTCTGTCATCATATCGTAGAGCATCACATTGTTTGTTTGCGCCGTATCATACGCTTGTTTTAGCAGTTCGAAATTTTCTTTATTGATTGCCATAGGCTTATCGGACAACACATTAAAACCTGCAGCAACAGATTCGAAAATATAACGAGTCTTCTCCTTATTGTTTCCTGCCAAGATTACAACGTTACCCTTTTTCTCCTCGAGCATCTTTTCAAGAAAGTCATCGCCACTGTACACAACTTCTTCCCAAAGGGTCGGGTTTTCATCTCTATTATTGTAAGATTCAACACGTGCTAAGTGTTGGTTTAATTCACTCCCTTCTTGTGCGTAAACATATACTGAATCATTTATTTGCTTCAGTTTGTTTTTTTGTAACAAATCTGCATGAAAATGGCCAGGTGCTAAAACAATTAATTTTATCTCACTTTCTTCGCCCGTAAAAGTATTCATTGGCGTTTCTTTTTTATCGGCTTGTTGACAACCAATAAGTACAGATAGTAAGCAGAACAAACCTAATTTAAAGTATTTCATCTGATAATTATATATAAATAGTTTGTGCATGTTGCGCTCATGCAATTGTCAAATCAATTTTACAGTTAGATAATAATTCTCTCGATTTTTTGTCGAACCTCAGAAAAAACAACGTATTGCTTGTGCGCTTTTGCAACATTTAGAGATAGCTCATTAAAAGCTCGTTATCATCAGCGTGGTGTATTTTTTCTCTTTCAACGAATGTTACGGGTTATAGACACCTATTTATAAGATTGAATTATTGAATACTCACTACAAAGTGCTTCTATAATTTCTTAATAAGTTTTCGTGCTTGTTTTTGCCCTTTTTTAAACGTTGCGTCCATTGAAATAATTTTACCAGCATAACGTTTACTTTGGGTAGAAGCTTCCATAAATGTGAATATTTCAAGTGTCTCTTTTTCAGAAACTGGGGCAATACCTGTTTTGAAGAAGTTTAATATTTCATCTAATAGTAAACCGTATCCATCGTAACCACCTACAGGCTCAATACCCTTTGATGTGAAAGCTGTACCTCCATATCCCGATTTACCTTCTCGGATGCCTCTGAATGTTCCAATTCTTCCGTCTTCCCAAAGCCCTACTACAACATCAGCCCCTTCAGCAGACATTCTGTTAACAGATTTGCATCCAGTACCCATAACAGTGAAAAGAGTTTCCACACCATGAATACCATACCATGTGAAATCAGAATGAGAAGGCTCATTATGTGCAGGAGAATAACAATCGACACCTAATACTTCGCCTAATTCTCCGCTTCTAATCTTTAAAGTTTGTTTGCTAAAACGTAAGGCAGATGAGGTGAAAACAGGGACATTGTATTTATTGGCTAATTCAAAAATGGCAATTGCTTGCGCCAAATTTGCACCAATTGGTTTGTCAATGAAAACAGTTTTTCCTGCTTTGAACACTTCTTCTGCTTGTTCTAGATGAACATTCCCATCATTAGTTTCTAGCATCACAAAATCCACCTTGTTTAAGAGTTCATCAATTGAATTAACAACTTCTACTCCATACTTTTTCACCTCTTCAATATAACCTGGTATTCTATCCATACTAGATTTGATTGTTTTAGAACCGTATGGATACGCAGCCACGATCTGAAAATCATTGTATTCAGCTTTTTTGTCTTCCCCGTTTAGCAACTTTGTAAAAGCAGTTGCATGAGAGGTGTCTAAACCAATAATTCCAATTTTTTGTTGTGCATGTAATGAGAAAAACATTCCAAGAAGGAGAATTATAAATGGTAATATTTTTTTTGGTGCCATAATTTTAATATTTTTATTATTGTTGTTTTATTAACGATGCACTTGCTTCATCAAGATAAAGCACCGCTTTTTCTTTTGTTCTTAATATTGTTGCTGGACACTCTTCATCAATGTCTCCATTTAGTGTTCTATATACCGCCTTAGCTTTATTTTCAGCTGGTACCATACAATACATATAGTCACCTTTTAATAAGCCAGGGATTGTAATAGTTATTGCTTGAGTTGGTACAAGGTTTAATTGTTCAAATTGACCTTCATTTACTTGTTGTGTTCTACATGCTAAATCTAATTCTACAACTTTCACCATTTTAGGATCGTTGAAGTCTGCCACATGTGGATCATTGAAGGCAATATGTCCATTTTCGCCAATACCCAAGCAAACAATATCTACAGGATACTCCTCAAGTAGCTGCGCATATCGCTCACATTCTTTTTCAGGATTATTTTGTCCATCTATGTAATGGATGCTTTTAAATGGCACTTTACTAAAAAGACGGTCTTTTAGGAAGTTACCAAATGCCTGGGGGGCATCTTTCTCTATTCCAATATACTCGTCCATATGAAAAGCATTGATGCGCTTCCAATCAATGGAGTCATCAGCAATCAAATGTTGCATAAACTCTTGTTGAGATGGAGCTGCGGCAAAAATCATATTTATATCATCTTTTTTTTGCAATAGTTCATTTATTGCCACTGATACATCTTTTGCAGCATCTTTTCCCATTTCTTCTCGTGTAGGGAAGATTTTCACGGTTAGTTTTTCTTTTTTGAAAGTGGTCATATCTTTATTAATTTTTATATATTATTTTTCCGTTTATTATTGTGTATAAAATATTTACATCCTCACCAAAAATCAGGATATCTGCATCTTTTCCAACTTCTAAAGAGCCCTTTCTGTCATCTATATTCATGATTTTAGCAGGTGTGAGTGTCATCATTTTCACGCTCTCAACTAGAGAAATCTCGGCTAAGTTTATCATAGTACGTACTAATCTATCAGTTGTAGCTACACTACCAGCAAAAGCTGTTCGGTCCAACAGTTTAGCAACACCATCTTCAATTATTACTTTCTGACCTTTATCAAGACTTCCTAGAATTGATTCACCATCAGGCATTCCTGCTCCACGCATCGAATCGGTACAAAGAGCAATCTTGTCTGAGCCTTTAAATTTGTACACAAATTGCAATAATGATTTAGGCAAGTGCACACCGTCTGCAATTATTTCAACGGTCATATCGTCTATTAAATAAGCAGCTTCAACAGCTCCTGCATATCGAAACGCATTGCGTCGAGTTATACTTGACATTCCTGAATAAAGATGGGTCATGTGAGTGAAGCCAGCTTTATAAGCTTCAACCACCTCTTCATATATAGCATCAGTATGAGCTATAGAAGGGAGGATGTTTTTTTCTGTCAAAACCTTTCCGAAAGGTAAAGCTCCGTCTAACTCTGGAGCAAGACTCCATCTAGTAATGTCATCAGATGCTTCTAGGATCATATTGTACTCTTCCGGTTTAGGATCTCGCAAGTATTTAGGATCTTGTGCACCACGTTGATTATATGCGAAATAGGGACCTTCAAGGTGTAAACCTATAAATTGCGCCCCTTTAGTATTTTCTTTTACCGCTTGTTTGTAAACTGCAAATGTTTCTATTAATTCATCAGTGGTGCTGGTGAGTGTTGTAGGTAATAGAGCAGTTGTTCCGAACTTGGCATGAGTCTCTGCTGCACCCAAATATGCTTCTACCGTTGCATCCATAAAGTCGTGTCCACCGCCACCATGAGTATGTATATCTATAAATCCAGCAGATATGTAGTTCTGCTTTGCATCGATAACTGTGTCAGAACTTTTGATATTTACTTCTGATATATCTTTAATCTCTTTTATGCGTCCGTTATCACATATCAAAGCCAAATCTTTGTCTTCAATTACTGAATCGGGTAAAACAATTTTTCCGTTTTTTATTATAAGTCTATTCATGGTTATTTAATTATTTGAGATTTTTTCCAATAGTTTATTTTATGTCCCCATACTGCAAACCAAATTAGATATACGAAGCAAGGAATTAGCACCCAATAGCCTGCTCTAAGGCTATGTGCATCGGCTATTGCACCGTAAATAAGTGGCAATATCGCATTTCCAGACAATCCCATTATCAAAAGGGAGGAGCCTGTGTTGGTAAATCGTCCTAAGTTGTGTATAGATAGTGGCCAAATACCTGCATATATCAAGGCATTAGGTAAACCAATAGAGGCTAAAAAATAAATTGAAGCGTTTGCTGTTTGTCCGAAAAGTGTAACTTGCCAATCGGCAAACACCACACCAAAAGACAGTAAAAGTCCCAGACTAGTACAAAAGATAAGTGCATTTTTTTGAGATACATATTTGGGAATTAATATAATGCCCATTATATAGCCAATAATTGTCATTGTAAGTGTGTAGGACGGGAAAAACTTAGCATCAATCATGTCTAAGCCAAACACCTCAGCATAGTTTATAATCGTATCAATAGCAACTACTTGTGTCCCCACATGTATGAAGATTGCGATAGCACCAAGTATAAGATATGGAAAATCGAGAAGACTCTTTCTTTCAATATGACTTTCACCACTAGGATCTATAGCTGTTGACTCTTCTTTATCAAAATCTATTTCGGGCAAAACTGAATATCGAATTGCTACTCCCATAATAGCTAAAAACGTTCCCATTACAGCGTATGGCACGATTACTCGCCTAATAAGTTCATCAAGCATTGCATTTTTCGCTGTTTCTGTTAGCGTACCCGAATCTATTAAAGCAAACAATTCACTATCAGAGGTTTTAAGTATTACAGCTGCAAATATCAATGGAGCTATAATCCCCGCACCTTTATTGCAAATCCCCATTATACTCATGCGTCGTGCAGCACTTTCTATTGGACCAACAACTGTTATGTATGGATTAGCAGCAGTTTGAAGAATAGCTAATCCTGTACCAATAGAAAACAAACCGACAAGGAATATAGGATAAGTACGTAAATAAGCAGCTGGCACAAAAATAAAGGAACCTAATGCCAACATCATAAAGCCGTACATTATTCCTTTTTTAAACCCAACACGCTTTAAAATTATTCCAGAAGGAATTGCCATAACAAAATAGGCAATGTAGAAGGCAAACGCTACCAAATAAGACTGGAAGTTGGTAAGTTCCATTGTTATCTTAAAGTAAGGTATTAAGGTAGCATTAATCCAAGAAACAAACCCAAAAATAAAAAACATGCTCGCCACAATACCAATACCAATGATCTGTGTGCGTTTGTCAGAAGCTTTCTCAGAGTACGAGTTACTAGTCATAGAACAAAGTTTTATAAAATGATTTAATTGTGTCTTTATCTAATAGACAAAAGTATATTATCATTTTATGTTTTAACACCCCAAAAGCGTAATACTATCTTCAAAAAGCGTAAAACTTAATTAGAATCTTTCCACTTCTCACGAAACTCAACAGGTGTTAAACCTCTGAACCTTTTAAAAATACGTGAAATATTTTTGCAATCATTAAATCCAGACTCAAGTGCCAAGTCAAATAGCGATCGATCGGTGGTTAATAATAGGTTTGAAAAATAATCGATTCTGAGCTTTAATATAAATTGATATATAGAGGTTCCCATCTCATTTTTAAACTTTACTTCTAAGTTTCGTCGCGATAGAGGTACTATTTTCGAGAGGTCATCGATAGAAATTTCAGTGTTGAACTTCTTTAATAAGTGTTTCACAATCTTTTCAATATACTCGTCTTCAATGTTATATAATTCGGTTGATTGACGTAACTCAATCCGGGTAGGACTGATAACTATATTAAAAGGTTCTGTTTTTTCTTTTTTTATTAATTGGTGGATAAGCCTACCAGCTTCATATCCACCTTTTTCCACGTCTAATACAATGGAGGAGATGGGTGGGTCGGACAAATTGCATATAAGGTCATCATTATCCACACCAAGCAACGATACCTCTTGAGGAATCTTGATGTTTTTCATTTTGCAAATCTCTGATATCTGCAATGCAAAGTTGTCATCACAAGCAAATATTGCAACTGGCTTTGGAAGTGACAGCAACCATTTATCAAGCAAAACATGGCTTTCACTCCAATCTCCATCACGTAAATTTTCCGATTCGAAATAAAAGTACTTACTCCTTGCTTTTTCTACTTCTCGCTTAAAACCCTCGGCTCTTTCACGCGACCAAACAACTCCTTTATTTCCATAAAATGCGAAGTTTTTAAATTTCCGTTGAATAAAGAATTTAGCAGCCATCTCTCCCGTTCCATAATAATCTCCAGTGATATTTGAATAAAAATCACTTCTCGTTTTATAGTTTTGTAATAGTACGGGAATGTTAAGCTGTTTTAATCTATTTGTTTTTTCGTGATCCCATAATGCAATAATTGCATCAGCTTCTTTTTCTTTCGCCCACTCAACAATACCATCTTTGCCGTAAAGCGTTTTATAATATGAGGGGAGTCTATAAAATATAAAGGGTCCATTAGCCTGAGAGTATTTAATCAGACCCCTCATCAAGCGACGACTAAATTCACTTGAATAATCGATTACCAATAATATTTTTATCATAATTCCTGCAAATAATATCTTCAAATAACGAAGCATTAGTTCTATGTCACCTCAAATATAGTTATATATTTTTAGTTCAGCAATAATTTCGAATCATTATAATATGATATGAAGTGCCTGAATTAATGTTATAAACATCAATCTTCATGCTACATAAAAGTGAGATTATGATTTAAGAATTTCGTATAAAAAAAGCCCAACATACAATATTGTATATAGAGCTTTCAATGCTTAATAGAACAAAGTTACTATTGTTTTATTTAATCCAATGGACCATACACAACTCCCTGTTCGTCCCATCTATTCAAGAAGTAGGGGAGTGCCTCTCTGAAATTGTCATAGTCCTTATTGCTAGGTAGAGTCCAAGCGCATTCTGCATAAGCAGCTATGCGTGGAAATATCTTTTCTTGCATGTCTTCAACCGTTGGTATAAACTCGCCCCACATCTGACAGCCCATACCCAATACCTTGTTCTCAAGCTCTTTTGGCAAATCGCTTGGAATTGGATTAAATGAATATGCTTTAGTTAGAGGTATTCTTTCATAGTTATAATCCAAATAGGTGAATTTATGAAACGAGTTAACAACGTCGTACCCATTTTCGATAGTGTTAACTATTAGAGCAGAGTCTCCTTTCCAAAAATGAACAATGGTGCCTTCAGCAAGCATTTGGCTCACCTCCTTGGTGTCCTCGTCTGATTGATACTCGTGCAGTTTCGCTCCTGTAATTTCATTCCAACCCATCATCTTTTTGCCTTTTTCTTTTAGCATGTTCGAAATGTTGTTTGTGAAAAATACTTGTAATTCAGCAGGGGTGCTCAATCCATGTTTCTTCATATACGATTTTACTTTATATGAATTGTTCCATTGGTTGTATCTTATCTCATCTCCTCCAATATGTATAACGGGTGAAGGGAAAAGTTCAATAACCTCATCAAACACATCGCTAAAGAATTCGAGCACTCTTGGACTTGTAACGTCGTACACATCATATTGCACACCAAATTTGCTAGGCACTTTAATTTGTTTTCCTGTCACACCAAGCCATGGGTATGCAGCAATGGGTGCACTTGAGTGACCCGGCATCTCAATTTCTGGGACTATCATTATGTGACGTTTAGCAGCATAATCAACAATCTCCTTTATCTCTTTCTGTGTATAATAACCCCCGTGTGGTTTTCCGTCAAACAGGTCGCTGTGAAAATGATTTATTTCAGTAGAATCTCTGAAAGCTCCCACTTCAGTTAGTTTAGGATATTTTTTTATTTCAATGCGCCATCCTTGATCGTCCGTTAAATGCCAATGAAAAACGTTCATTTTAAGCAACGACATCTCATCAAGCAAATCTTTTACCACTTCTTTTCCTTTAAAGTGCCTTGCTTCGTCAAGCATAAATGCGCGCCACGAAAAAGCGGGATAATCCTTTATAATTCCTTGTTGAACCACAAATTTATCATCCTCTTCTCTCACTATTTGGCGGAGCGATTGAACAGCATTCAAAACTCCTGCACGAGAGTTTGATGTCAGTACAATGTTCTTACTACCTATGTTAAGTTTGTATCCATCAGCTTTTTCACAATTGTATTGTTTATCAAGTTCTAAGAGAATGGTAGCATTTTTTTCATTTTGAACAGCTTCGGCATTTATCCCAAAGTCAGAGTTTAGATGCTCAATCAGTAGTTCCGCTTCTTGTGTAACGTCTTCTGTAAAATATACTTTTATGTCTTTAGATAAAGAAATTGAGCCGTTTGTGTAAATAATTGAGTTTGGTTGTGGAATTATTTGATAATCCACAATGGGAGTCTCCTTACAAGCAAACAAAAGGATGCTGACAATTAAAAACAGAAAGGATTTAGTTTTCATTGTAATTTAATTTTTTAGATATAGCTTTTATAATGTTAATTATGAGTTGAAGAATAAGAGTTGCATCTAAAATTAATCAGACATGGCTCTTCGTAACAAAAGTAAACAGATTTATAGTTATAAGCTAATTAAATGAGTGTTTTTTTGGTCCTTATCAACTTAAATCACAATTTAGTTTATTTAAAATGGTGAGGAAGAGCTTTTATAAATGACTATAGAACATCAGTTTTTTTTAAATTAATTTGTCTTGCAAATAATAGCACTACAGTTTTTCATTTTAAAGTAAACAGCTTCATGATAAGGGAATAAGAAATAGTGTCATAAAATAATTTTAGGCATTTAATATTTTAAACTTTAAGTCTAACCAATATCTCTTTTCCTTCCTGACTTCGACACTTATATTTGTTATTTTTTATAATCAGCTGAATATAAGAT
>CAZXGV010000011.1:0-30403 GCA_964640575.1 uncultured Dysgonomonadaceae bacterium | reverse complement strand
GCAAATGTTTTATCGCTTTTGTACGCATACAAAACCGACTCTGCAAATGTTTTATCGCTTTTGTACGCATACAAAACCGACTCTGCAAACTTTCCGAAAAGCTACGATAAGGTGTATAGATAAAGAATTACACCGCCTCACAAAAGTTATAAGTGCCTTTATATTACAACATAAGGAGACATGATATCATTTTAAAATCAACGTAACTGACAACTTTTGTCCATAAAAGAGCATTAAGATATGTTCATCATATTGTGATTTAAGAACTAAATTTCGACTTAGTTGTTATTAAAAGCAGACAAGATATTTTAGAATCATTCTAAATAAGAAAATAAATTTTGATTTCTTCAACTTAAAGCATTACATAAATGATTTTTAAAAAATTTAATCCATTAGAAGATAAGATGCTCAAGATTATCGATAATGACGGGAAAGTTATTAATAAAGACTTGATGCCCGATTTGGACGATAAGACCATAGTTAAAGCATACAAAGAGATGCTTTTTGAGCGAGTTGCTGACGAAATGGCTGTTTCGTATCAGCGTCAAGGACGAATGTACACGTTCCCACCCAATCAAGGACAAGAAGCAATTCATATAGCTGCAGGAATGAACATGAAGGAAAATGACTGGCTAGTACCTGCTTTTCGTGAGATGGGTGTGATGCTGTCTCGCGGCGTAACAATGAAAGAGATATTCTTGTATTATAATGGTAATGAACAAGGAAGTAATTTCAGCAATGCAAAAAATGTGCTGCCTATTGCTATATCAATTGGTACACAATTTCAACATGCAGCTGGAATCGGTTACTCAATTAAATATCAGAAGAAAGATGAAGTAGTCTTCCCCTTCATTGGAGACGGAGGTACTTCGACAGGAGACTTCAGCGAAGCTCTTAACTTTGCCACTGTATGGAATGTCCCCGTAGTTTTTACAATTCAAAACAATCAATATGCTATCTCTGTACCCGTTAGCAAGCAGACCAAGTCTATAAATTTGGCTGTAAAATCTGTTGCCTTTGGTATGAAAGGTATAAAAGTAGATGGGAATGATTTTTTTGCTATGTATCTTGCCTACAAAGAAGCAAGAGAGCATGCAAGGTCAGGAAAAGGACCAGTACTTATTGAAGCAGTTACCTATCGAAAGGGTGCACACACCACATCTGACGACCCCACTAAATATAGAACCAAAGAAGAAGAAGTAGAATGGGGTTTGGCCGATCCGCTATTAAGGCTCAAGAAATATATGGACGACAAAGGCATTTGGAAAGAGGACGAAGAGAAACTAATAGCTGACAAGAAGAAAGAAGTTGACAAACAATTCTTAGAGGCAGAGAATTTCGGTCCATATCCATTGAATGAAGTGTTTGATTTTATGTACACTGAAATGCCCGAAGACTTGAAAAGACAAAAAGCAGAATACGAACAATTTTTAAACTGGAAGGAGAATAGAAAATGAGTGTAATGACATTGGTAAAAGCTATTAATAACGCTTTAGATATTAAACTCGCCGACGACAAATCGGTTGTAGTATATGGTGAAGACGTGGGTGTTGAAGGTGGAGTTTTTAGAGTAACCGAAGGGTTGCAAGTAAAGCATGGTGTTGAAAGAGTATTCGATTCACCTCTAGCAGAGTCAGCAATTGTGGGTACTGCTTTAGGAATGGCTGTATCGGGATTACGCCCTGTAGTGGAAATGCAGTTTGATGGCTTCTCCTATCCTGCTCTAAATCAGGTTATATCGAACGTTTCTCGCATGCATAATCGTTCGCGTGGCAAATATAAAGCTCCTATGGTTATTCGCTTTCCTTACGGAGGCGGTATCAACGCTTTAGAGCATCACTCTGAGAGTCCAGAGGCAATATATTCACACATACCTGGTTTAAAAGTGGTTGTACCCTCCACGCCTCATGATGCAAAGGGACTTCTTATTGCCGCAATTGAAAGTGACGACCCTGTTATTTTCATGGAGCCAAAACGTATTTATCGCGCTATCAAACAGGAAGTAAGCGAAGAGAAGTTCAGCATCCCATTAGGAAAAGCAAAAGTATTGACCGAAGGAACAGATGTTACTGTGGTAGCTTTCGGAGCAATGATTCGTGAATGCCAAAAAGCCATGGTTATGACAAAAGAGGCTGGCATATCTGTAGAGCTAATCGACTTGAGAACAATCTACCCAATTGATAAAGAAACTATCATTGAGTCTGTTAAAAAAACAGGACGATTGGTGATTGTGGCAGAAGCTACCGAATCGTTTAGTGTTGGCGCCGAATTGATGGCAATTGCCAACGAAGGTGCTTTCTTGCACCTTGAAGCACCTCCACGAAGAGTGATGGGCTTCGATACCATTGTACCGTTGGCACAAGGTGAAAAACATTACATGATTTCGCCCGATCGAATATTTTATGAAATAGAAAAAACAGTCAAATTCTAAATCAAAAACAAATGAGATATATATTTAATTTCCCCGATATAGGTGAGGGTCTAGAAGAAGGTGTCATTTTAGAATGGTACGTGAAGAAGGGCCAAGAAGTAAAAACAGGAGAAAATCTTGTGCAAATGGAAACCGATAAAGTGGTTGCCGATATTCCATCACCAAGGGATGGAACTATTGTTGAATTGTTTGGCGAAGTAGGCGATGTTGCTATTGTAGGTGAACCTTTGGTTGAAATAGAAATTGAGGGTGTTCATGGTGAAGAGGCTCAGAAAGAAGCTAAAAAAGAGACTGAAGAGGAGTTTGCACCAGAACCCGAAGAAGAGGATGAAGAGGAAGCAGCTGCTGTGGTAGGCACAATGGAAACTGCTGGAAAGAGTGCAGTATTAGCAGCAAGCGACGAGGGCTCGGACAAAAAACCTGAAAAAGAAGATAAGCCAACCCGAAAAGCTTTGGCGACACCTGTAGCCAGAGCTATGGCAAAAGAGAAAGGTATCGATATTAATGAAATAGAAGGTACAGGTCCATCTGGAAGAGTGATGAAGGAGGATGTAGAGAATTATAAGCCTACTAAAAAAGATGCTCCAAGAAGAGAAGAAAAGGATAGAGGAGACGATGTAACCTACGAACCACTCACACAGATAAGAAAAACCATTTCGAAGAACATGATTAACTCTAAACACAGTGCAGCACACATGACTGTGTTTGAAGAGGTGGAAGTTTCTGAACTTATCAATGTAAGAGGCAGATACAAAACATCGTTTGCAGAGAAAGATGTTAGATTAACTTACTTGCCTTTCATTGTCAAAGCTGTTGTTCATGCATTGAAACAGCACAGACAAGTAAACTCTCAAATGGACTTGGACAATGATCGGATGATTTTCAACAATCGATACAATATTGGTATTGCAGTTGACACTCCTCAAGGATTGGTTGTTCCTGTGATAAGGGATGCAGACCAATTGAGCATCATCGAAATTGCTCAGCAAATTTCAGAATTGGCTGAAAAAGCTAACAGCCGCAAACTTACTATGGATGATATGAAAGATGGCACTTTCACCATTACCAACTATGGTTCTATTGGAGGAATATTTGCCACACCAGTTATCAACTATCCCGAAGCAGGTATTTTGGGTGTAGGACGCATTGTCAAAAAACCAGTTGTAAAAGACGATCAAGTTGTGCCAGGTAGCATGTTGGCACTTTCTCTGTCTGTCGATCATCGTATTGTAGATGGAGCCGAAGCTTCGCGTTTTATAAACAGTGTTATGAAATATCTCGCTGACCCAATAGCCCTGTTGATGGAATAACAGACAGCCATCTATCCCTAAAACAACAAAGGGATGGATTTTCACAACTTTAGAACTTAAAACAATTAATGAACTCACAATAAATAAAATGATATGGATTACGATCTTATAATAATAGGCGCAGGACCTGCTGGCTATGTAGCAGCAATAAGAGCTGGACAATTAGGGCTAAAGACTGCGATTGTAGAAAAAAAACATGTTGGTGGTATGTGTCTTAACTGGGGATGCATACCCACAAAGACAATATTAGAGAGCGCCAAGATTTTCGAAAAAAGTAAAACTCTTACCGAGTATGGAATTGATGGAGTCGATTTGGAAAATATATCCTTCAATTGGAATACAGTAAAACAAAGATCAAAAAAGATTACCAAAAAACTAACAGCTGGAGTAAACTTTCTTCTCAATAAAAATGGTGTAGAGGTAATTAATGGTACAGCTACGATTGGTGCAGACAAAAGCGTGTATGTTGATGGCAAAAAAATAACAGCCGAAAACATCATAGTGGCTACAGGTTCAAAACCTAAAAAACAAGATAAAAAATTAGACGATGCTCCCAATGTAGAGATGCAAAATCTTTTTGACCTGAAGGAAATTCCCGAAAACATTGTAGTAACAGGAAACCATGTATCTGCAGTGGAAATGGCACAGTTTTTCAAAATGATTGGCAAGAATGTAACACTTGTTGCCAATAGCGACTACTTTTTAGACGGCATTGATCAGTTTCTTATCGACTACATCACCAAAAACATTGCTTCAAAAGGTATACAATTAATCACCGACAGCTACCCTTCTAAATATTTGGAGGGAAAAATAACCGTTGGTGACAAAAAAATTAAATGCGACCTATTGCTCAATTGCAATTCGCGCAAAGCAGTTATACCTGAAAGTGAAACACCACTGGAGCTAACAGAGCGCGGATTCATCAAAACCGACAAAGATTTTAAAACAAGCCTCCCTAATGTATATGTAATTGGTGATGCTAGTGGCAAAAGCTTTGTTGCACACATGGCTTCGGCACAAGGTATTCATGTTGTAAATAAGATAAAAGGTGTGAAGGCAAGCTTCGATTACTCAACCCATCCTATCAACATGTACACGAGCCCCGAAGTATCTCAAATTGGGATGACCGAAAAAATGATAAAAGAAGAAGGATACGACTATAAAGTTAACGAGTTTCCTCTGTCAGCCAATGCTAAAGCTATGATTGAGGGAAACAGCGATGGTTTTATACGCATGTTATCGGATAAGAAATACGGGCAAGTGCTAGGTGTTCAGATTGTGGGCAAACATGCCACCGATATGATTGGCGAAGCGGGAGCATATCTAAGAATGGAAGGTTCTATATACGATGTTGCCAATACCATACATGCTCACCCCACTGTTTCGGAAATTTATTTTGAAGTAGGTTTTGATGCTTTTGATAAAGCAATTCACAAGTAAACATTCTTTGCTAAAAGAAAAGGTCAAGTACAGAAACAGACATTGTATTTGACCTTTTTATATTCCTAAAAAAACAGAGAAAACTATCTCTAAGCCACTAAGTTAATTTAATATATATGGTGACAGTTTCAGAATACAATCTTCCTGATGCTCAACTGATGAATGAGAGCGCAAACAAGTTTTTGCTTTGGATACCCGACAAATCTTATATTGTGTTGGGTGCATCAAACAATGCAAAGAGCGCAGTGAATGAAGAGCCTACATTGCGAGATAATATAACCGTATTAAAACGAAGAACAGGTGGACAAACAGTAATGCTAACACCTAATAATCTGATTATATCTGCTGTGATAACAGATGAAAATGTGATGAAACCCAAAGATGTGTTCAATCGCTTCAATGAGCTTACTATAAACGCTATTGCAAAAAATCACACCAAAAAGTTTACAACACGAGGCATATCAGACATAGCATTAGGAGAGATGAAAATATTAGGTTCGTCTATGTATCGTGGAAAAGGAAAGCTATTCTATCACGCTGTGCTCAACTTTAATGAACCATCTACTACCTTTCAAAAATACCTAAAACATCCCAGCAATGAACCCGACTATCGGAAAGGAAGAATGCACCACGAATTTGTGACATCTCTGAAGGAGACAGGATATCCAGAGAGTATTCATCATCTGAAGATGATGATAGCTGAATCATTAAGCACTATTTTGAGCAATTATGATACAGAGAAAAGTCAGTTTGTGACCGCAATATAAATCTCACTTATATATTAAGTCACAATGTAGAAGTTAGCAGCAGCATGTAATTGGGAGAAACACCTTTGAACAATCTTCAGTTACAGTTATTTGATTTTAGTCAATACTGCTACCATTTCTTTATTGCCTGATGTTTTAAGTGAAACTTTCTTGCCACCTCCAACCTCCGTTTCCGACTCCCATCTCCCCTCTCTCACATTCATCCATTTCAGTGTGAAGTTATAATCATATTCTGTTAAGTCAAGCTCAACCTCACCTTCGCCGGGGAAGAATATTATATAGGTTTCTCCCCGCTTATAGGTAAGATAAGCTTCGTTGTCTTCACGATTGAGAAGCAAACTATTATCAGGAGTAAGATTCCAAAAAGGTGTAACTTTTTCAATCTCTCGAGCTGCTTTAATTGAATTCATAGTAAGCATTGAAAGCCCCAAACCCGCAGGAGGTCGATGGAAGCGTGCAGAAGCAACTCCACCTACAACATGTCGCCACCAACTGTGTATACCATTGGTTGTGCTTCCGTGATGCCCTTCATCCGATCCATAAGTTTTTACAGTGTTAATTGGTCTTGGTTGAGAAGAAGAGACGTAGTTTTTAGCCCACATAAAGTTATCCCAATGAGCTTGATCACGGCGGTGGTTGTTTTGAGAAATATCGCAAAAGTCATATAATTCTGGGTAATCGAAGGTTCGTTTATGATGTTCCGATTTTAAATCCCACGCATCCCACATCTCTGTAAGATATATTTTCTTCCTTTTATTATCGGCATTCGAACGGATAAATCGAGCCCAATATGCACTCCACTCTTCCTCTCCCGAAGTCTCATTGTCGATACAATAAAGCACATGATTGAACTTAAGAGAATAGCTAAGCATTTTCTCCACAAATCGTTGCTGAAACTTTAGCAACATCTCATTGTTTTGTTGATTGGGCGTGGTAAAGAAAAACGGTTGCTTGTTGTGTCCAGGATGATTCGGATATTCCAATGCAAGTCCAGACTCCATTTCTGAATAATTCACATTGTTCTTTGGATTGTATGGATGTGCCACCCAGTTTTCTCGTGAGTAATCAAAGCGGTCCCACACTTCAATTTGTACTATTATGTCACGTGTTGATGTTTCTTTTAAGAAACGTTCAAAGCGTTGCCAGTATTCTTTGTTCCATTTGTTTAAGTCATACTTACCGTCCTTGAGTTGTATGAAAGGATATATTTCAAAACCTAAATCTTTTCTATCACTCATAGTGTTGCGCACATAATTGGCACCAACCGACTTCATAGAGTCTAAATGAGACACTACCATTTCAGTGGTCCACTGAAAAAGATTGTCGTCGCCACTTGCACCAAGCAGTAATATCGGCTTGTCATTATATTGCCAATACCAAGGATTTTTTGTCCATGGTTGGATTGGACTATTCCGCTTTGCTTCCATATTGAAAGCAAAAAGCAATATGCTGAGAAACAGAAGTGATAGTTTTAGATGTTTCATAAATCATATCATCTTAAAGCGGACAATAGTTTCTGTACAATCACCTCAGCTAAACACACTGATACAAAACAAAAAAAGATAACCGTCATGATTCACATCAAAACGATGAGTGAAATGTTTTTCTGTTTTATCAAAACCTCTTCACTGCTCCCATAAACAATATAGACCCAGAAGAATTTTCTTGAATAATATAAATAAAAGGTCTATCGGCTTTAAATACAACCTTGTCACCTTTAGGTGGATAACTTGTTTCTACAATGCCCACAACAGTCACTGCGGCTGCCTCTGTGCCCACTTCGTCTGTTGCGATGTAGGTATCTTGTTTGACTAGCGATATAACTGCTTCCCTATCAGATATGCGCGAGAAGTCAGCTTTGCCGGGTGTAAAAGCAACTTCCATTCCCATATCAATTAAAATATCATTTAATTTTTTGCTGTACTCTGTTTTAAATTTGGGAAGAAATAAATCCACATCCCAATTGCTTAAGCCATCTTTGAGATCGTTCCAATACTCATCGCTTTGTAAAGCTTGTGTGACATCGATCAACTTTTTGTCTTGTTTTGGCAACAACACCATCATACTGAAAGCATTGTTTCCATAAGGTAACTCTACCAATTGCATGGTTTCATCTTCAGCATACCTGAACTTTGCTTCTTGGTGCATCATATCCACTTTAGTTTTACTGCCATTTGCGGGAGTAAAATCCATCTTCTTTGTTTTTTTTGCATCAAACTCTGATGTCCAAATACCTTTGAAGTAAAGTGCATTGAGCAAATACATTAAATCGGAAGGTTTAGTTTCCTGAAGCACCTCTTTAATCAAATCATTGGTGTTGTCGGCTACCCATTTATTAATTCTGTCAACTGTGGCTGGATTGCCAAATTCAACCGCCTCAACAGTAGCATCATAAAAATCTTTATTGACAGATATGAAATCGGATAGAATTTCTACATTTTGATTACTCCATATCGAGTTAGCAATGGCTAACTTGGTGGAAGGGTCTGTTTTCTGGAAAGCATCTTTCAGTTTCTTGAAATAACTATTGACCTCTTCATCGGCCCAATCTCCAAATCCTAATGTGTTTTGAATAGCCTCTTTTGTATCTCCATTACTACCATTCCACGTCATTGCCAAAGCCATGCTAAGACTGAATGGCGACACCATAAAGTTGTCGTCAGCGTCCTTGTGCTCTTCTTCAAACACATTGGCGAAAAAATCGAATGCAAATGCCTGATCCGATTTAACCATGGAGGTTTCCACTCCCTTTAAAACTATCTGAAAGGGTTCTGGCAAATCTTTCGTCCCTTTGTCTTTCACTCCATCCACATCCGAGTCACAGGAGTTGGCAGTTAGCAACATTAACAGGGATAATAATACATAAGAAATCATTTTACTCATAGTAATATCTGTTTAAAGTACATTTAAAAATTAATAGTGCCTTTATACAATAGATGAAGATACACATAAAAGGTTGCATTGCAAAGTGGAGTTTAACTAATCAGTTTTCTGACTTGAATAAAACTTTAATAAGATGAGTTTATCCAGAAAAGTTCATTTTACTCATTTCCGCCCCTAAATCCTTGAGGGATATTTTGGCAGAGTGTTGATTATTAGAATTTTCCCTTTAGGGTAGAGACAAAGAGCAGAAAAGCTTAATAATCAACATTTGAGGTTTTGGGAGTGGACTCTTGACTTGCTTTGCAACTATTTATATTTTTTCTAACTCAGCTTTTCTACTCATTGCTTCAAGAAAATAGTAGTCCGCATAACTTAATGGCACATCGATTTCGTTTTTATGGGGAATACTTCCTACAGAGTGCATTAAAATAAAATTACCATTAGTCCCAACTAAAGCACGATAAACAGGACTAGATAAAGATTCCATTATTTTATCTGCAGTTTCTTTGTATTGTACTTGTCCAAGTGCTACAAGCTCATAAAGAGCAGAAGCTGTAATGGCTGCGGCAGAAGCATCGCGAGGTTCATTAGGGATATTTGGAGCATCAAAATCCCAATATGGGACTAAATCTTCTGGCAAGTTCTTGTGATTGAAAATGAAACTGTAGATATTATCAGTCATTTGCAAATACTTAGGGTCTTTTGTGTAACGATACATAATTGTATATCCATAGATACCCCAAGCCTGACCTCGCGCCCAAGCTGACTCGTGTGCATATCCTTGTGCTGTTTCACGGCTTCGCACCTCACCCGTCTCTTTTTGATAATCTACAACATGAAAGGAGCTCCAATCATCTCTGAAATGATGTTCCATTGTTTGATTAGCATGAGAAATAGCAATGTCCCAAAAAGTAGAATCTTGAGAAAACTCTGTTGCTTTCATCAACAACTCTAAGTTCATCATATTGTCAATAATGACAGGGCACGACCATCCTCTTTCACCTTGCCAGCCCCTATCTTCGTCCCATGATTGGATGACACCAGCACCTTCGCGATAACGTGTAGATAGTGATTTAGCCGCTTCAATCATTATATCCTTATAAGCTTCGTTGTTGGTTACACGCAAGGCGTTGCCAAAACTACAGTTTATCATGAAACCAACATCGTGATGCGATGTTAAGTTTTTAACCGATTCCAAAGTTTCTGTATATTTCACTCCAAGGTCTTTCCATTTTTCATCTTCAGTCAAATCATACATGTAAAACAAAGTGCCAGGAAAAAAACCGCTTGTCCAACTTGTGTTTCCAACATAAGTCACAAATCCGTTATGCACTGTACGTGGATTGATGAAGCGTCCAGATTCTTCAATCAATTTGGTTTGAAATCCTAACTGTTGTTTTGCAACTTCCAGCGCTTCTTGATAATATTTGTTTTGAGTTTCATGTTTTGGATTCTTCTCTTTTAAAGTGTTGCATCCGAAAATGAAGAAGGAGATAAACCCTAAAATGAATAGGAATGAATGTTTCATGAAGTTTTAATTAAATTTATTTCTTATTTGTCAACAGTGCAGTGCAGAATGCAACCACATGCTAATATTTACTTTTGTGAATGAGAGGAAACACTTATAAAGATAACAAAACAATGCGACACCATTGTTTTGCATCTAACAAGAGAACTAATCCCTTTTAGATTATAGTTTCGGAGTCCTAATAAATAAGTCTGCTCCGAAAACGTCAAATGCGGTTTAAAACAGAAATGGAGAAATCTTTAGATGTTGCTATAAGAGATATCTTTTGATTCTGCTACTTCTATCAATTTTGATTTCAACACTTTAAGATCATGGTATCTGAGTATTTCTAAATCAACACGCAACTCTTGTTCATTCACTACCATAGTGATGTAACTAAGTCCGATGCCAATTTGAGTCACTTCGTGCCAGTAGATGATGGTTCGCAATCGTTGCATGGGGAAATTGAGAACAAACTCTTCATTGTCTAGTATCACCAAAGGTTTTGGCTGCGAAATAGTGACTGACAGGAGCAATGAAAGTGCTATTAAAATACCCACTACTCCTACAAAGAAGTATCCACTATATTGAGAGTGCATCATCTCTATTGTGGCTATCACAATAGACATAATCATCAAATAAATTGATGCCGTTAATGCTTGTAACTTTAGTCTCTTTGAAATTGCATATCTGATTACTAATTCTGTCATGACTTCAATGTTTTTATTTAAAAAATATTCCTTATACAAATATAAAGATTTAATTTGGCAATAGAAGACAAACTGGAAAGGTATTATAAATAAATAGTTGTTTTTTTTGTTAAAGTAGCAAATAGTAATACCAAAATAGTAATATCAGAGAAAAAATGCTTTAATTTGTATATGGTATAGTTAAGATCTCATTTTTCAACCATTTGTTTCCAAAAACAGTTGAAAAAATGAAGATAACATGGATTTTGTAAATCAATGAAAGATTTACAACTAAAAACAGGAATGATCTAATGAATGCGAACGACAATTTTGAAAAAAAAGATTTAAACGAATCTAATGTTAACCCGACTCCACACTCTGTAACGAACAGCTCGGCAGAGCAAAACAATGAGGAGCCTCAAAAGGAGCAAAACCTTGAACCTAAATCTTCGAAGGAGTCAGATGTGGAAGAGGCTCCCAAGATGACATCAGAAAACCAAGGGGAGAAGACATCTACTGCTGAAACTGAAACAAAAGAGGATGATGCACCATTGGCTGAAATAAAAGAAGAATCAGCGATAGCTGAAGACGCTAAAGCTATTGAAGAAAAAGACAAAGCCGAAGCTCAAGAAGCCAAAGAAACATCAGCAGAATCGGAAGAGGAAAAAGAAGAGAAAACTCCTACTGCTGAAACTGAAACAAAAGAGGGAGATGCTCCACTGGCTGAAACAAAAGAAGACTCAGCGACAGCTGAAGACGCTGACGATAGTGATAAGAAAGCAACAGACAAAGCTGATACTCAAAAAGCTGAAAAACCACCAGTAGAATCTAAGGAAGAAGAAAAAGAGAAAAGCGAAGTAAAAACAAAAGAAGAATCTAAAACTGCGAGTAAAAAACCAACACTGAAAGCAACGTTTACATTTGCAGAAATTATTGCCAGACTACGCGAATTAGCCGATAAAGATAGATTTTCTCGTAAAGAATTAGATAAATTTCAAAACCTGTTCTTCGCCGAAATAAGGAAAGAAGCTGAAGAGCAAAAAGAGCAATTCATTAGTGAAGGTGGCAAAGAAGAGGATTTTGTAATAAAAGAGTCTGAATTGCACACCGAAGGGAAAAACCTACTGCAAACGCTGACCGAGAAAAGAAAAAAACATGCTGCAGAAGAAGAAAAACTAAAGATAAAAAACATGGAGCGTAAGTTGGCTATCATCGAAGAGGTGCGCGTGCTGACTGAAAGTCCTGAAGATTTTAATAAGAAATATCAAGAGTTTAAATCACTCCAACACGAATGGAGAGAACTCAAATTAGTTCCTCACGGTAAAGATCATGCTCTTTGGAGAAAGTTTCAGGAAGAAGTTGAAAAATTTTATGACATTGTACATCTTCACAACGAGTATAGAGACTACGACTTTAAGAAAAACCTTGAGAGTAAAATAGGTTTGTGTGAAGCTGCCGAAAAACTGACAGTAGAAAAAGATATTGTATCAGCTTTTCATCAACTGCAAAAACTACACAATGACTGGCGCGATATAGGACCTGTTGCAAGAAAAGACAGAGAAATAATTTGGGAAAGATTTAAAGAGGCTTCAGCCGAAATAAACAGAAGATATCAAACTAGAATAGAATCGCGAAAAGCACAAGAAAGCGAAAACTACGAAAAGAAAATCGCTATATGCGAAACGCTTGAAGCAATTGACATCTCGTCACTGAAAGACACAAGAGACTGGGAGTCTAAAACACGTGAAGTGCTTAACTTGCAGGGCGAATGGAGACAAATTGGATATGCACCCAGAAAAGTGAATGCTAAAATATTTAGACGCTATAGAGCAGCATGCGATTTGTTTTTCAAAGGCAAAAATGAATACTACCAATCGATACGTGGCGAATTGGAAGAGAACCTGAAAAAGAAGATAGAGCTGTGTGAGCGAGCTGAAGCAATGAAAGACAGCCAGGATTGGAAAAACACCACTTCTGATATGATTGCCATTCAACGCGAATGGAAAGAAATTGGGATGGTGCCACGCAGGAGCTCATCGAGTGTGTGGAAGCGTTTTATAAGTGCTTGCGACTACTTCTTCGAACAAAAGAAACTTCACACAAAAGCTATTCGTCAAGAAGAACAAGAGAATCTGAAAAAGAAAAAGGAAGTATGCGAGAAAATAAGAAATATTGATCCAAAGCTTTCTAATGAAGAGGCTCTTGAAACACTAAAAGAGTTGATGAGTGAATGGCAATCTATCGGATTTGTTCCTTTCAAAGATATAAGTTCATCCCGCAAAGAGTTTATTGAAGCAACCGATTCCATTTATTCACGATTAAACATTGATAAATCCGAAAGGAAGTTGGAGACATTTAAATCCAATATATCTGAGATGACAAAATCTGACCGTTCGAGAGGAAAAGTTTTTCACGAACGCGAAAAACTAATGCGTCAGTTTGATAGAATGAAATCGGATCTTCAGACATATGAAAACAACATTGGTTTTTTAACAAGTTCTTCTAAGAAAGGGAGCGTTGTGTTGGATGACATGAACAGCAAAATTGAAAAAATAAAAGCCGAGCTTGATTTGATAGTCAAGAAGATAGAAGCAATAGATGAGAACGTGTAAGATTGAACTATAAATGTTACAACTCACTCTAAATGAACAAAGGGGTCTGACTTGCTAAGTTAGACCCCTTTGCATTTTTATATGTAACACTAATTCAACTAATAGTGAAGTTTTTTTCAATACAAGACCCTGTTTTTATGTACTAAAGTATTAGACGACAACTATTTTAGTTTTATTCGCAACAAAACCTTTAACGTTGTACATACTTTTATGTATATTTGCATCCGAAACAAATAAAATATAAAAACACTACCTCCAGGTAGGATAAGTTATAAATACATTTTTTCATGAAAAAATATAGGTTGATTAATAACATTGCAGGATGGGTTATTTTTGCAATTGCTGCAGTTGTTTATTTAATGACAATTGAGCCAACAACAAGCTTTTGGGACTGTGGTGAGTTTATTACCTCCTCATACAAACTGGAGGTAGGACATCCTCCTGGAGCCCCATTTTTTATGCTCACTGCCAATGCTTTTACACAACTAACTTCAGACCCAGCTAATGTTGCCATTTTGGTAAATGCTATGTCGGCACTGCTGAGTGCCCTGACAATACTGTTCCTGTTTTGGACTATTACGCATCTGACTCGCAAACTTGTTTTAAAGACCACCCAAAACACGCTGACAACAAGTCAAATCATTGTAGTGATAGGTAGTGGAGTAGCAGGAGCACTTGCGTACACTTTTTCCGACACATTTTGGTTTTCTGCTGTTGAAGCAGAAGTTTACGCCTTTTCATCCATGTTTACCGCATTGGTGTTTTGGCTCATCCTCAAATGGGAAGACAATGAACACAAAGCACATTCGGACAAATGGATTGTTCTTATTGCTTATACAATGGGTCTTTCAATAGGTGTGCATCTATTAAACCTATTGTGCATTCCTGCCATTGTTCTAATTTATTACTACAAAAAGAATGAAGATGTAAACTGGAGGGGAACGATTCTTACTCTTCTATTTTCTTTTGGATTGATTGTAATATTGATGTATGGAATTATACCCGGATTTACCAAAGTAGGTGGATGGATTGAATTGTTGGCTGTGAATACATTGGGGATGTCATACAATTCTGGTCTCTTTATCTATCTTATAGCATTAGTAAGCGTGATTGTGTGGAACATTGCAGAAACGATGTCTAAAAACCCCAATATGCCACGCATTAGACTCACCTTCTTGTTAAGTTTGGCACTATCTGGTATACTTTTTATTGGAGACAGTATTTGGTTGTGGCTCCTACTAATTGGTGGTGCTCTCTTTTTTATATTCAAAACCAAAAAAGCAACCACAAAACTCATCAACCTTGCAACGACATGCCTGTTGATGATTCTCATCGGTTATTCTTCTTTTGCTCTTATACCCATCCGATCTATTGCTAATCCTCCAATGGATCAAAACTCACCAGAAGATGTGTTTAGTTTAGCAGGATACCTCAACCGAGAACAATATGGCGACAGACCATTAATTTATGGGCGTACTTTTGCCTCCGAAGTGCAAAGAAAAGCCGATGGTTCGGTGGAAATAGCTTCCGAAAAAAAGAGATATAGCCAGGTAATCAAATCATCACCCGACGAAAAAGACAGATATGTTGCTACAACATCACCCACTTACAAATATACCAACTCGATGTTGTTTCCTCGAATGCACTCATATAGCGGCAATCCAAATTTCAATAACCACTTAACTGGTTACAAGATGTGGGGCGGAATTAAGAATGAGAAACAAACACCCACAATGTTAGACAATATACGTTTCTTGTTTTCGTATCAGCTGAACTACATGTATTGGCGTTATTTTATGTGGAATTTTTCGGGTCGCCAAAATGATATACAAGGAGATGGGGGTATTACTAAAGGAAACTGGATAACAGGAATATCATTTATTGATAAACACGTGTTAGGATTAGGACCACAAACCAATATTGCACCTGAAGTGGCAGATAATAAAGCAAGGAATGTATATTATATGCTCCCACTCATACTTGGTATTATTGGAATTGTATATCAATTTAGACTCAATGAAAAAGGCTTGAAAAGCTTTTTGGTGGTATTCATGTTGTTTTTTATGACAGGTATTGCTATTGTACTCTATTTGAACCAAACTCCATTCGAACCACGTGAAAGAGACTACGCTTATGCCGGCTCATTCTATGCCTTCACAATTTGGATTGGGATGGGAGTGGCAGGCATTGCAAGCTTCTTGCGAAAACATATTGATAATAGTAGCTTGGCTGCTGGTTTAGCAACTTTAGTAGGAGTTTTAATTCCTATTCAAATGGCTGGTCAAAACTGGGACGACCATGATCGCTCAAAAAGATATTCAGCACGTGATATTGGTATGAACTACCTAACAAGTGTTGCTCCAGGGGGAATCATTTTTTGTAATGGTGATAATGATACTTTCCCGTTGTGGTATGCACAAGAAGTAGAAGGATACAGGACAGATGTTCGTGTATGTAATCTTAGCTATTTGCAAACCGAATGGTATGTAGATCAGATGGTGCGCGATGCTTACGACTCCGAACCGCTCCCCATAACATGGACACAAGCTCAATACTCTGGAGAGAGAGGAACTCATGCTTATATTTTGACACGTCAACAAATTGAATCAGCGTTGCAAAGAAACAATATACCCCCCATTCAATACTCTTCTTATTTCGATGCGGGTGCATTCAAAGAATCGATGCCACTTACAACAGTAATGGAAAACTTGCGCGATGGTGCTAAACCACCAGCAAACCCTTTCATTGATGAAGGAGGAGTAATTCCTTCCAATAAGTTATATCTTGATGTAGATTCAGCAAAGGTCGACTGGGAAGAGCTAAATGCATATCCTTCAAGCAAAATGACTATAAATTTAGGCAGCAAATCGGGTTTATATCGTCAAGAACTGATGATTCTGGAAATGCTTTCAAATATCAACAAAGACAATTGGGAGAGACCAATATATTATGCAACAACAGTGGGACACGACACTCATTTAAACATGACTCCAAACTTTTCACTCGAAGGATTAACATATCGCGTTACTCCAGGAACACCACGAACAAGTGGAGTGAAAACAGAAGTGATGTTTGATAACATGATTAACAAGTTTAGATGGGGTGGTTTTGATAATCCCAATGTCTACTTAGACGAAAACAACAGACGCATGTTTAGCCAAATGCGCAATTTGTTTGCGATGCTAATTGACGCACTAATCGAAGAAGGGGAGGACGAAAAAGCATTAATTGCACTCGAAAAATGCTTAACCGTATTGCCTTCTGCTAGTATGCCTTTTGGATATGAATCACTTCCATTAGCTCATGCTTACTTAGACTTGGGAGAAGTTGAAAAAGGAGAAGCAATCATTCAAGAAATAGAAGACAGAATTTATTTAAATTTAGACTGGTACGATAGACTCTCGCCAAGACAAATGGCAAATAGCTCATCCGATATATTAAATTATAATTTAGGCGTGCTACTACGACTGACATTATTGTATCAACAATACGATTTAGATAAGTATGCACAACATGTGGATGATTTACTTAGTCGTTCCGAGTTTTATTACACACAAGGGTTGGGTTCGATGGCTAACTCTGTAGTGAAAGAAATAACAGATAGTAGTATTCGTGGCTACCACTTAGCCGAAGAGGACACAATTAGAAAAGAAGTGGAAGAGCAAGCTATGCAGAAGTCTCTCCAAGTAATACAACATTATAGTCCCGAACTACTGCAACACTATAATAGAGATCAACAAGAATAAGCCAAACTAACAAAAAGAGATGTTTGTGGGAACTTTTCCTACAAACATCTCTTTTCTCTTTTATATGATAATTGAAAGACCACCTAAGATATATCGAATGCTTTTCCCAAAAAGCATTTGGAGAATTCGCAAAGAAGGCAAAAAAATGGTTTATCTCACTTTTGATGATGGACCCATTCCTGAAATGACTCCATGGGTATTAAACATACTAGACAAATATAAAATAAAAGCAACTTTCTTCTGTGTAGGAGACAATGTTTGTAAATATCCTGATATTTACCACGAGATATTGAAGCGAGGACACAAAGTGGGGAACCATACACACAATCACTTGCAGGGTTGGAAAAACTTTGGAAGTAAGTTTGTAAATAATGTAAAGCACAGTAGCAATTATATCCAATCAAACTTATTCCGTCCTCCTCATGGTCACATGTTTATGTACCAACTTACCCATCTTCATTTATTGGGTTACAAAACAATAATGTGGGATGTGGTTACACGCGACTACAGCAACCGAATGACTCCACAACAAGTATTTAACAATGTAAAGAAATATACGCGCGATGGATCAATAATAGTATTTCACGACTCACTGAAAGCCGAGAAAAACCTGCGTTATGCTCTACCCCACTCTATCGAATGGTTGCTCAACGAGGGATACACGTTTGGAGAAATTGAATAGATAAACCCTAATGAATAACTTAAAGATATGTTTAATAAACTAGTTGCTATCGAACCAGTAAGCCTAAATCCTAGTGCTGAAAAAAAACTTCATGACTTTGCAAAAGAAGTAGTTTTGCATCAAAACATCCCAAGTGATGACAACGAGATTTGCAAAAGGATTGGAGATGCTGAAGCAATACTTGTGAGCTACACAACCACTATATCTAAAGAAGTATTGCAAAAGTGCACCAATCTAAAATATATTGGAATGTGTTGTTCACTTTACTCCCCTGAAAGTGCTAATGTAGACATATTGTACGCAAACAAACAAGGGATAACAGTAACTGGCATTAGAGATTATGGTGACGAAGGAGTGGTAGAATATGTCATTAGTGAACTCGTTAGGTGCTTGCATGGATTTGGAACAAATCCCGATGGAACAAAAGCTAGACCTTGGAATGACATTCCTGAAGAAATAACAGGATTAAACTGTGGAATAGTTGGTTTAGGAAAACTGGGAGGCATGATAGCTGATGCACTATCTTTCTTCGGAGCAAATATAACTTACTTTGCAAGAAGTGAAAAAGAAGATGCTACAAAAAAAGGATACCAGTTTCTTCCACTACCCGAGTTGATGAAAAAAAGCGATGTTGTTATTTGCAGTTTAAACAAAAACACAATACTACTTCACCAAAATGAATTTGATAAATTTGGAAACAAAAAAATACTCTTCAATGTAGGTCTCTCCCCTGCATGGTCTATGCCCCCATTTGAACAGTGGCTGAATGATGGGAGCAATCTTTGCTTCTGCGATTCGTTGGGTGCATTAGGAAGCGAGAGCTTGTTGCATCATCCCAACGTTAGGTGCATGAATGTATCAGCAGGAAGAACACGTCAAGCATTTGATAGGTTAAGCCAAAAGGTTATTCAAAACCTTTTAGAATACAATGGGTGACACAATATTCCGCAAAGTATTTACCACACTCCATCCTGCTATTTCAGATGTCTCGCTGTAAATATCAAGCGTAGCATCTACTTGACTATTTTTGATTGTAATTACATGCCTGTCTCCCACATAATTTGGAGTCGAATTAATGGATACCTCCAGTTTTTCTGGACCCACTGTTGCCAAAGAAGTTGCCACAGCCACATTCACCTGAGTTGGGAAAAGAGCAATAGCTTCTTTTGCATTTCCATTAAATACCTCTTGCTTTTCAGATTCCAACGACTCATTGTAAACCTTGGTTTTACGCAAAGGTTTAGGACTCTTCTCCGTTGAGAATCTCACATTGGTTTTCCCCATCAACGAAGCTGTTTGCATTACATCTAAACCACCAATTGAACCTGAAGGTATATATACCTTAACATCGTTTTCGATGGCAGTTTTCTGCACCGCTGTATAAAACTCTTCATCTGCAAAAGCACCAATAGAGAGTGGCACAAGAGACGAGCCATTTTCTAAAGCACGCAGTGCAAAACTCTTGAGTGCATCAGGGTTTGCAGTCTCAACAATAACATCTGTTTTTAAATCGAGAAGCTCCTCCATCGAATCATAAACTAAGCATCTGTAATCTGTTTGAACAACGTTTGCTTTGTCAGCAAGATACTGTGCTTTATCAATGGTACGAGATATTGTACCAACTAAACGGTAATTTGGAAGCAAACCCTCAATAAGTGCATCAACAACTATTCCAGCAAGTTTGCCACAGCCAACAATGGCTAAAGTTTTAACCTTCATGTTACAAATTATTTTTTTATTCCAATATCCAGACTTTTTAAATAAAACAAGAGCCTCAATTGAATGTTACTGTGCTCTCGAATATTTTATAAAATGGACTATATTTTCTTTTTCTTCTCTTCCTCTTTTACCATCTTAGCGGCTTCGCACAAATCTTCGTACCATTTTTCACCAAACTTTCGCACCAATGGCTCTTTAAGGAACTTATAAAGTTCTACCCCTTCCCTTTGTCCTAAATCAATCGCAGGTTTGCAAACATACCATCTGTGGTAGTTTACGGCAGTGAAATCGCGATACTTTTGAAGACGTATTGGATAAAGATGGCACGAAATAGGTTTTGGAACTGAAATTCTACCTTCACGATATGCATTGTCTATCACACACTTACAAACACCCTCTTCATCAAAATAAGTGAACACACACTCTTTGCCATTAATGATAGAGGTTACCAACTCGCCATCGTAATCATTGTAAGAAATGCCCTGTTTATTAATGAGCTCTTGCGCTTTTGGAGAAAGCTCGTTCCATATAATTGGAAGGATTTCATTGATTTTGTCGTTCTCTTCTTTTTCTAATGGTGCACCAGCATCACCATCCACACAGCACTCTCCCATACATTTGGAAAGGTCGCATATAAAGTGTGACTCGATAACATCCAAAGAAATTATTGTGTCGTCTATTTTTATCATATTTATTTTTAATTATTATCTTAATAAAACTGTTCAGCCTCCAAGCTCTCTTCGATTAGTTTCTGACTGATATACTTTAAGCAAATACGTTACTAAAACTAAGCTCAACAACCCAGAGAGTATAAACGTTGGTGTAAATGAGGGGTTTGCTAATGACTCATATAGAGAATTGCCTCGAAAGAAAAAATTGAATGTTACCACTAAAGCATTGTTCATAAAATGAACTAAAATAGGTATCCATAAATTATTCGACCATACAAATAGGTATCCTAATATTACGCCTAAAATTACTCTGGGGAGAAATCCATAAAACTGTAAATGCATTAAACTAAATATAAACGCTGTCATCCAAACGCCAATATGCTTGTTTTTGAACAACCTCACTAACAATTGTTGCAAAGCGCCTCGAAAGAAAACCTCTTCGGCCACTGCTGCGAAAACTCCTATAAATAGCAAATTACCCAAGTAATCCCAAATGGATGTTCCCGCCAAGAGCAAATTAGTAGTTTCTTCCGCTGACAATTCTAAGTTCTTCATCCACACTTCTAAACCACTCAGCCAATGAGGCAACACCAATGATTGATTTAATTGTCCGAGCAGGGATATGAAAGGCATGGAAACAAGTAGTATCAAAAAGGCAAAAAGAGACAAAAACAACGTGTTGTTTGAATGCCCAAGACCCAAATAGGAAACAGGGGGTTTATTACTCCAAACTATAAGGGTATAAGCAGGCATAAAAAACATGAATCCCATTTGGATAGCTGAACTAACTCGAAGTCCCCAAGCGGATACCATCAAATGCTGGCTCCCAAATCCATTGATAATGGTAACGATACTTCCAGCCAAAAAAAGACCAGCTAAGCAAAAAATGAAAAGATATAATATTTTAGATTGAGTGCTCGAATTTTCAAACGCTTTCATTGAATTAATTATTTAGTGTGCAAAGATACAAAAGATTGACTCAAAAAAACAACCCTTTCTTCTCAATTGAGTTGAATCTATAGGGTTATCTTAATCCATTGAGAATAAAAAGCAAATGCATATTTGTAAATAAAACTATTTTCACTATCTTTGCATCCGCTTTGCGCAATCTCTGTTGAGACAGTCTCTGACATATTGCGTTATAGAAACGTTAAACATTAACATAAAGCTTTATCAATCATGGATTTAATGAAAGTAGCAGTGGATTCTTTCGAAGAACAAAAGAAAGTTTATCCTAAGTTCAAAAGTGGTGACACAATTACGGTTGCATACCGCATTGTCGAAGGTACCAAAGAGCGTATTCAGCTCTTCAGAGGCGTTGTGCTGAAAATCAACGGAGATGGAAAAAACAAACGCTTTACAGTACGTAAAATGTCAGATAACATTGGTGTAGAGAGAATCTTCCCATTAAACTCTCCTTTTATCGAAAGCATTACAGTAAATAGCGAAGGTAAAGTACGTAGAAATAAAATCTATTATATACGTAAAAGACGTGGTAAAAGTGCACGTATCAAAAAGAAAAGATTCTAATATAATCTTATTTCAAACATATAAAAAAGACTGCTTCTTAAAAGGGGCAGTCTTTTTTTATTAAGGATTTATATGAGTGTGCCAACTTAAAATGCTTGGCGATGAAATAGGTAATAACAGTTTGCAGTAGTCCCACAAAGATTCAGCTTCGTGGTTAGTTAAAGAAGTTTTCAATACTCTTCATCGAGCGCTGTAAAAAGAAAACCACTACATGGTCGTAAGGTTCAATCAATGTTTCACCATCAATAAGCATGGGTTCTCCATTCCTAATAAGGGCGCCGAAAGTAATGTCAGAAGGTAGTTTAAGATTTTTAATTAACTTCTTTGTGACTTTTGAATTAGGATGAGCTATAACTTCTCCCACATTAGCATTTGCAAAAACTAAGTTTTTAATATTAGTAGCATCAGCCTTCAGCAACAGCTCATATATTTTGCTTGCAGCAATTAGCTTTTTATTAATTACTGTACCTATATCAAATTTTTCGGCGAGACTTATATAATCTAGATTTTCAACTTCTGCTATTGTTTTCTTTACTCCATGCTGCTTTGCAGCAATACACGCAAGGATATTAGCCTCCGAGTTTCCTGTAAGCGCAAGAAAAGCATCCGTTTCATTTATCCCCTCGTTAACCAACAACTCCGAATCGCGCCCATCACCATGAAGCACTGTCACATTAGAAGGTGTCTCCTCGACCAGAAGCTCTGCATGTTCACGGTCATTTTCTACAATCTTTACGTTTATATTATCTGGCAAATGCTTTACAGTTTGCAAAGCAATTCTGCTTCCACCCATAATGATGATATTCTTTGTTTCGAATGAGGTTTTACCCATTATTTCAGGAAGATCATCAAGGTGTTTCCTAAGTGTAGTGAAATAGAGTATGTCGCCAGGCAATATTAGGTCTTTTCCGGTGGGAATAATTGTCTCATTGTTGCGTTTGACAGCAACTACATGAAACTTTTTATTTTCGGGTACTAATTCATGAATATAACGATTAGATATCGGCGCATTTTCTCTAATCTTAGCTCCCGACAATATAATAGAGCCATTACACAATTCCCACCACACCCTTGTCCATGGGTTTTTGAGAGCCGACACAATCTCCTTAGCTGCCATCATTTCTGGATATATCATAGAATTGACGCCCAGTTTTTCAAAGAAATTTAAGTTTTTGGGTAATAAATACTCATAATTGTCAATTCTGGCAAGGGTTTTTCGCGCTCCCAAATTGGATGCAAGCATGCACGACGTAATGTTTTTGGACTCTTCGGTGGTTACAGCAATAAAGAGGTCTGCATCTTTCACACCAGCATCAGAAAGCTCTTTCAAAGAAGTGCAATTGCCAATACGTGACAGTAACTCGACGTTGTCTTTAATAGCGCTAAGTCTTTCTCTGTCTTCATCCATCAATATGATGTCGTGATTTTCCTGAACTAATAATTTAGCCAAATGAGTCCCTACAGCTCCAGCTCCTGCTATTATAATTCTCATATATGATTAAATTTCTACCTCTTTAAAATCTCGTATTTTAATCAATGATTCCAAAACTCCTTCTTCATCAAGTTTACAGTAATGCAACAAGTCTTTGATAGATCCATGAGAAACAAATTCATCACCAATTCCTAACCGATGCACTTTTAAGTTATTATAATCATTGTCAGCGAAAAACTCTAACACGGCACTCCCCATTCCACCTTCAATAGAACCATTTTCTATTGTTATAATAGTAGTGTAGTTTTCAGCTACCTCAGTCAGAAGCTCCTCATCAATTGGTTTCAAAAACAGCATGTCGTAATGAGCAATATCCATTCCGTATTTCTTTGCTTTTTTTATAGCAGCAGCAGCTACATTGCCAATAGTGCCAATTGAAAGTAGGGCAATATCTTTCCCATTTTTCAGTTTCCTACCCTTTCCAATAGGGATAACTTCCATTTCATTTCTCCACTCAACAAGCTCACCTTGTCCTCGGGGATATCTTATTACAAAGGGTCCCGAGTTATTGTAAACAGCTGTATACATGAGGTTACGTAAATCATGCTCGTTGTAGGGTGCAGAAACAACTAAATTGGGAATAAACCGCAAATATGCCAAATCATAAACCCCATGATGTGTAGCACCATCTTCACCTACCAAGCCAGCTCTGTCCAAGCAAAGAATAACTTTTAAGTTTTGTAATGCAACATCATGAATCACCTGATCATAAGCACGTTGCATAAAAGATGAATATATATTACAAAAAGGAACGAGTCCCTCTTTTGCCATTCCGGCAGAGAAAGTAACTGCATGAGCTTCTGCTATTCCTACATCGAAAGACCTTTCTGGGAACTCTTTCATCATATACACCATAGAAGACCCCGTTGGCATTGCTGGAGTTACACCCACAATTTTATCGTGAGCTGCAGCTAACTCCGTCAAAGTGTGACCAAAAACATCTTGATAAAGTGGAGCTTGATTCTTCTTTTTCCTATTGATACGAATACCTGTTTTTTTATCAAACAAGCCAGGAGCATGCCAAACAGTGGCAGAATCTTCTGCAGGCTTATACCCCTTTCCTTTTGTAGTACGGATGTGAAGTATTTTGGGTCCCTGCATGTTTTTGATATTCCCTAATACACGGATAAGCGAAGGCAAGTCGTGACCATCCACAACTCCAAAATAACGAATATTAAACCCTTCGAACATGTTTTGTTGACGAATTAGGAGAGATTTAAGGCTATTGTTGAAGCGTAAAATAAAGTTCTTTTTCTCGTCGTCAATAAGATTTCTACGTTTAAACTGCTTGTAGATTCCAGAACGCATGTTATTGTAAAAAGAAGAAGAGGTCATTTTCACCAAATACTCTTTCATTCCTCCCACATTGTCATCTATAGACATATCATTATCGTTTAAGATAATGAGTAGGTTGTTTGGCTGAGACGACACATTATTCAATCCCTCAAAAGCCAATCCACCAGTCATAGCTCCATCACCAATTATGGCAACCACGTGCTGTTGTGGTCGATTGTTCAAGTTGGCTGCAACAGCCATTCCAAGAGCTGCCGATATCGAAGTAGATGCATGTCCCGCAATAAAAGTATCGTATTCACTCTCTTTAGGATCTGTAAATCCAGACAAACCACCGAACTTGCGATTTGTATGGAATTTATCGCGTCTTCCTGTCAATATTTTATGGCTATAAGCCTGATGTCCAACATCCCACACCAACCTATCGAAAGGAGTGTTATATAAATAATGAAGGGCAACAGTAAGCTCAACTGTACCTAAACTTGAAGCGAAATGTCCCGGATTGTGGGACAATTGATCGATAATAAACTCTCTCAACTCTCCGCATAGAGAAGTAAGTTGACTAATGTTCAACTTCTTTAGGTCATCGGGACTATCTATATTTCTTAGTAATTCCATTCAATTCCTTTTCACTCACTAAATAAGGCTTGTTAGAAACAACATCCTTATTCCTTGTTAATAAGAGAGTTTCGATTTATATTTTATCAAATAACTTCTTTAGAAACAATTTAATTTGCCATATCAGACAAAAACTTAATGCGAATTAATCTGATTTCAACCTCTTCATATTCCGAAAGTTCTTCAATAGCTGCATCAATATTATCTGTTTCTGCCTCTTGAAAATATGCATACATATCCTCCAAAGCATCCTGATCCATCACTTCATTCACAAAGTAATCGATATTTATTTTTGTTCCTGAATATACAATCGCTTCAATTTCGGTAAGCAATTCCTCAAACTCAATACCTTTTGACTCAGCTAAGTCATCCAGAGCAACCTTGCGGTCTATTCCCTGGATAATAGAGACCTTTAGCTTAGACTTGTTGGCAACGGTTCGCACCCTTAAATCTTCAGGACGTTCTATTTCATTTTCTTCAACATGCTTTTTTATAAGCTCCACAAACTCTTTGCCGTATCTTCTAGCTTTACCTGCTCCAACGCCTGGCATGTTTTGCAACTCCTCTTTCGTAATTGGATAAGTTGAAGCCATGGCTTCTAAAGATGGATTTTGGAAAATCACATAAGGAGGCACGTTCAATTTTTTTGACAGCTTCTTTCTCAAATCTTTCATCATCGAAAATAGAGCTGGGTCGAGCGCGCCCGAACTACCCCCTCCTCCAATATCTATCTCTTCACCATCCAGGCTCTCTTCCATAACAGATGGGTCTTCTTTGGTAATCTTAAAAGATACCGGTTTTTTGAGAAAATCTTTCCCTTTCTTGGTTATTTTAAGAAGACCATAATTGTCAATATCTTTTTGGAGATAATGCTCGAGCAATGCACAACGGATTACTGTGTCCCAAGTAATAGGATCTTCGTCAGAACCAGATCCAAACTCCTCTAATTCATTATGTCCAAATGTTTCAATTTCGGATGTTTCTTTTCCTGTAAGGAAATTAATCATGTAGTCGGTTTTATGTTTCTCTTTCAGCACTTTTATTGCCTCTAAAACCGTAATTAATAATTCTTTTGCTTCCACTTTAATTTTTGGATTTAAACAGTTATCACATTCTCCACAATTGCTCTGATTATAATCTTCTCCGAAGTAATGTAAGAGAAATCTCCTTCGGCAGATAGATGTTTCAGCATAAGAAGCTGTCTCATTGAGTAATTGTCGACCTATTTCTTGTTCTGCAACAGGTTTACCCTGCATAAAACGTTCTAATTTTTGTAAATCTTTTTCGGAATAAAAGGCAATACACTTTCCTTCTCCTCCATCACGTCCTGCACGTCCAGTCTCCTGATAATATCCCTCAAGACTTTTAGGAATATCATAATGAATGACGTAACGCACATCTGGTTTATCAATTCCCATGCCAAAGGCAATGGTTGCAACAATAACATCCGTCTTTTCCATCAAGAAAGCATCTTGATTGTCACTTCTCGTTATTGGGTCCATTCCTGCATGATAGGGCAATGCGGGTATATCATTAGCTTGTAGAATTTCGGCAAAATCACTCACTTTTTTTCTACTAAGACAATAGACTATCCCCGATTTACCTTTTTGAGAAAGTATGTATCTAATAATGTCTCTATCAACATCTTTAGTTTTTTTGCGAACTTCATAATATAGATTGGGACGATTGAATGATGACTTAAATTCAGCTGCATCAATCATTCCCAAACTCTTTTGAATGTCATCTTGAACTTTGGGAGTTGCAGTTGCGGTAAGAGCAATCAACGGTTTAACTCCTATTTCTGTTATAATGGCTCTTATTCTTCTATATTCAGGTCTAAAATCGTGCCCCCACTCAGAGATACAGTGCGCTTCGTCCACTGCATAGAAGGATATTGGCACTTGCTGCAAAAAGTCTATATTAGATTGCTTGGTTAGAGATTCGGGTGCTACATACAACAATTTGGTTTTTCCATCCACTATGTCTGCCTTCACCTTTTCCACCTCCGCTTTGTTGAGTGAAGAGTTCAAAAAATGAGCAACTCCATCATCTTCACTCTGATTTCGCAATACATCGACCTGATTTTTCATCAGTGCAATAAGCGGTGAAATAACGATAGCAGTTCCATCAAGCATTAGACCGGGCAGTTGATAACATAAGGATTTACCACCCCCAGTTGGCATCAATACAAAAGTATCTTGTCCATTCAATACGCTTTTAATAACCTCTTCTTGATTCCCTTTGAAAGTGTCGAAACCAAAAAACCTTTTTAATTTTCTGTATAGCATCTCTTTGTCTTTTTCATAAATATAAGGAAATTTATTTTGTGTTTGATATGATTGTTTGTTTTTCTGTTGAAATAATCTTAAACCTTTAAACTTCCATAGAACAGAATTTCAGACTAAGGTAAGAGATAAAAATTGAATATAAAAAAATGAGGTTGTTAAAAATTGGATTTTCTTTTTTTATTATCGAATTTTTCACGCAACAATTCCTGCAAACTGCTCTATTGAGTACTTATTTGTAAAATAAGAGACACTAACAGTTCGCAAGACTTGATTTATAAAGTTTTAGTTTTGAAAAAAAATTATATCTCTGCGAGATAAGCTTTAAGCTACTCGCAAACCTTCTATGTTTGATTTCTGCAACCTGCTAATTGCATATTCTCGTGAAATGTGTAATTCTGTTTCCTTTTTGCTAGGCATTGAAAACATATAGTCAATCATAATTGCCTCAACAATAGAGCGCAATCCGCGAGCACCCAGTTTAAACTCAAGAGCCTTATCAACAATGTATTCATACACATCATCATCAAATGAAAGCTTGATATTATCCATCTCAAACAGCTTGATATACTGCTTGATTATAGAGTTTTTAGGTTCCGTTAGAATTCGCAATAAAGCATCTCTGTCCAAAGGATTTAGATAGGTGAGTACAGGCAATCGACCAATGATTTCGGGAATCAAACCAAAAGATCTCAAATCCATTGGAGTGATATATTGTATCATGTTTTTTCTATCAATATGCGCAGTGTTTTGGCTTGCCGAATACCCAACGACCCTTGTGTTAAGGCGTTGTGCAATTCGTTTTTCAATTCCATCAAAAGCTCCACCACAGATAAAAAGAATATTCTTGGTGTCAACAGGAATCATCTTTTGGTCGGGATGCTTGCGTCCACCTTGTGGTGGTACATTGATGACGGAGCCCTCGAGCAATTTCAACAGACCTTGTTGAACTCCCTCCCCGCTCACATCACGAGTAATGGAAGGATTATCGCTCTTTCTAGCAATTTTATCTATTTCGTCAATAAAAACAATGCCTCTTTCCGCAGTTGGAACATCATAATCTGCAGCCTGCAATAAGCGTGTCAAGATACTTTCGATATCTTCTCCCACATATCCAGCTTCAGTCAGAACTGTTGCATCAACGATGGTCAAAGGAACATGCAGCATTTTTGCTATCGTTCGAGCAAGAAGGGTTTTACCCGTTCCTGTTGAACCCACCATAATGATGTTCGATTTTTCAATCTCCACATCATCCTTGGCATCTTTTTGCAACAGTCGTTTGTAATGATTGTAAACAGCCACAGACAAATAACGCTTTGCATCATCTTGACCAATCACATACTCATCTACAAATGATTTTATCTCTTTTGGTTTTGGCAATTTGCTCAAGGTAAAACCAGGAGCAGTCTTGCTAGGCTTCTTTATGGACTCGTCTACGATGCTGTGAGCTTGTTCAACACACATATCGCAAATATGACCAGATACACCTGCAATCAAAAGATTTACATCGCTATCTGCTCTACCACAAAAACTGCAGTAATTTTTATTTGGGTTTTTCTTCGCCATTTTAAAAAGTAACTTTCGCTTTCTATATTATTATTTGTTTTCCTTCTTTACAAGAACATCGTCTACCATTCCATACTCCTTAGCTTCAGATGCTGTCATCCAGAAGTCTCTATCCGAGTCACGTGCCACCTCTTCAATTGGTTTGCCCGAATGTTTTGATATGATGGCAAACAGCTCTTGTTTTACTTTTGCAATTTCGCGTGCAGTAATTTCAATGTCCGATGCTTGACCTTGCACTCCACCCAGTGGTTGATGAATCATCACACGTGAATGAGTTAGCGCAAAGCGCTTCTTTTCGGTTCCTGCAACCAACAAAACTGCAGCCATTGATGCGGCAATACCAGTGCAAATTGTTGTTACATCGCTCGAAATAAACTGCATGGTATCATACACACCATATCCAGCATAAACAGATCCACCAGGCGAGTTTATATATATTGAAATATCCTTACCTGTATCAGCCGAATCTAAGTATAGCAATTGAGCTTGAATAACATTGGCTGTATAATCATTAATTTGTGTGCCAAGAAAGATAATGCGATCCATCATCAAACGTGAAAACACATCCATTTGTGCCACATTCAACTGACGCTCTTCTATAATAGTAGGAGAAATGAAGTTACTAGTAATAGTAGGAGCCATTGACTTGCTTGTCATTTTGGTGTAGTCATCCAAAGCCAAACCATTCATTCCCAAATGATTTACTGCGTAATTTCTGAAATCTTTTTTCATGTTCGTATTCTTAAAAACCAATGATTAGATTGGTGTTGTTTAATATCTTTATAGTTCAATTCAAATAACCTACTGCAAAAAACATACCATTTAATAATGTGTATGTTACCACAATAAGAAAGCAGAAAGCTTCTACTCGTTTGAACATACAAGTAACAAAGTTAAGAATAAAATTCAAAATTCTACGAATCAACTTTGCAATTGTTTGTAAACTGTAAAAGCTTTCTGCCTATATTATTATATAGAGAACAGGAAACTTTAGTCGTTCGACTTTTTCTCTGCGTCTTTTTTGGATTCTTCAGTTTCTTCTTCTTGCTCCTCCACTGTTTCTACTTCTGTTTCAGTCTCTACCTCAGCTTCGGTTTCCACTTCTGCTTCGGTTTCCACTTCTGTTTCTTCAGAGTCGTCTTCTTCATCCACTTGATTTTCC
>CAZXGV010000010.1:23626-30613 GCA_964640575.1 uncultured Dysgonomonadaceae bacterium | reverse complement strand
CTTTTTATACCAATCAACGTGGAGAAGTACCTTTGCAAAAGAAAACTCCAGTGCGTGACGGATTGGATTGGGACTTGTTTCAAGGTCCAGCACCACGTAGAGACTACACTTCTGAAACTTGGGACTATAATTGGCATTGGTATGGTTGGGATTATGGAACAGGGGAAACGGGAAACAATGCTACTCACGAGCTTGATATAGCACGTTGGGCACTGCAAGTTGACTATCCAATACGTGCTGATGTGCAAGCCGACAAGAGACATTTCTTGAATGATGGCTGGGAAATGTATGATACTATGTTTGCCATTTTTAAATTTGAAAATGGTGCGGTAATAAACTGGGATGGTAAAAGTCGAAATGGTTATGATACTTATGGGGGCGGGCGTGGAACAATAGTTTACGGTAGTAAAGGTTCTGTTTTTATTGATCGCAATAAATACATTTTGTATGATCGTGCAGGTAAAAAAGTAAAAGACAACCAATCTGCAGCTAAAGAAGGTGGAATTGCGCTGGGGGGTGGAGGTGATATGACAACAGGTCATATTGTTAATTGGTTTGACACCATTAGAGGAAAAGATACACTGACTTCTCATATTGCAGAGGGGGTTATCAGTCAAGCCATGGTTCACTACTCCAATATTGCATATAGAATAAACAAAGGATTTGATATTGATGACAAAACGGGTCGTATGTTTGATCGCGATGCTATGGCACTTTGGAGCCGTGAGTATGCACCAGGTTGGGAACCGACACTGTAAGTAGTGATAAAAATTTAATTGTAAAGAACTCTATCAAAAAGGTCTCAATAAAAAAAATATCGCAAGTGAATATTTATACTCACTTGCGATTTTTTTATGGAATCGTTAGCTGGTTTATCTGTCAATCACCAAAAAATAGTTTGCGCAGTTTTTTAACGAGATGTTTCCTATTTTTGCAATTTGAAAGAATCATATAAGCTTCCAGTAGCAGTATAAGATTCATATAGCAGCTCTCTACCGTGAATTGAGATTACTTGGTATAATTGTGTGTATCCGCCAGTTTTTGCCATAATATCATCGAATTGTGTATTCACAGAATACATCTTTGGACCAGAAACTGAGACAACATATACTGTCCCTTTTTCATCGTCAGACACTTTTACACCATTTTTCAGTTTGTGACTTCTTGAATATGCATGATCATGACCTGTTAACACTAAGTCCACATTATATTTGTCAAAAACAGGAAGAAATGCATTTCTAGTTCTTTCATTATCTCTATCATCACCAGCTGAATACATGGGTCTGTGAAAAGAGACTACAGTCCATTTGTTAGGGTTGTTTGAAAGTATCTCTTCAAGCCATGGCATCTGTATGTCTAACTTACGATCTTCGTAAGTATTAATCATAATAAATCTTGTTCCCTGATAATCTACATAATAAGATGTCTCTTTATAATCAGGCAAACCATTTTCAGGCAATGTGAAATGCTCTAAATAGAGAGAGGATGGCTTATTGCTAAATCTCTTGCTCCCACTACTTGTTAAAACATATTCACCATCTTTTATTTGATACTCATTGTCGTGGCCGTCAGCAGTAAAGATTGAGGGGGTTGTACCAAATATAAAACCAGCGGCATGAAAAAGTTCTTCGTACTCTACATCTCTTGGATAGGATGTTAAATCTCCTGGAATCAACCAAAAAGCTGCATCTGGAGCTGTTTTAAAAGCTTGCCTGAAAACTCGAGAACAGGCACTTTTTATATCATTTTGAGGGTCACCTAGGAAAACAAATTTAAATGGAGCTTCTTTATCTTGTGCGGTTTTGAATTGATTCCATTCACTCCATACCGAGTCTCCTCCAACACGATACACGTAAGTTGTATTAGGCTTTAACTGATTCATAATTGCAGAATGATGATACACTGTGAAGTCTTTATCTGTAACAAGTTTCTTGCTAATTGGACTGACAGATTTTGCATTCTTCTTATACTCAGTCCAATCTGTAGCTTCAGCTATTTGCACCTGAGCATTGTCTATTTCATCGACAGTTCTCCATGTAACCGCCATGCTTTCAGATGGTGTTGCTGTAAGATTTATAATGATTCGTTGTGGTGTTTTTGATTCAGTGTAATACTGAGAAAAAACATTCTGAGTAGTCGTTAAAATAAAAAGACTAATAATTAAAAGTGTTTTCTTCATATTGTCTATATAATATATTGATGATTAATAATCAGTTAAAGTGATGGATATACACGCTAATCTTTAAATCCACACCCATATATAAGTCATAAAGATATGGCATTTTATAGAGAATACAAATCAATTAACTTTAATTTCTTAGGAGCAGAGAAGATAAGCAGCGATGGTGCAGTATTGCTACAAGAAAAATTTAAACGCAAGCATGAGTTAATCAGTTCCATCAGTAAAATATTTCCAGATTAGCGTGATTCTACTTGTATTACACATAATCTAAGCAAACATTAAAACAGAGAGTTTATCGAATAAGGGTAAAATATGAAGATGGCAACAATGTGAAATGTTGAAAGAATTATTTGGGAAACAATTAAATTTAAGTGCAATTCATTTTTGCATGAAAAACAATAGTTTTGAGATTAACCAAAACATCCGTATTTTTGTTATCACATATAAATTTAATTTTATGCGTTATCTAATCATTGTTCTGTTATTTACTCAATTCCAAATTGCTTTCAGTCAAGATGAATCTAATAATTTTAAGTTTAGAGTTTATTTGAAGGATAAGGATGTAAAAGAATTTGAGGAAACTGACCCAAAGGATTATCTTTCACAAAAAGCAATTGATAGAAGAGAAGAGCAGTGTGTAGATGTTAATTTAACAGACTATCCTGTCTCTACTATTTATAAACGAACAATTGAAGAACTGGGTGGTGAAATTGTTGCTGAAAGCAAATGGTTCAACACTCTTGTGGTACAATGTGCCGATAGTATTCAAATAAGGGAGTTTGAGGGTTTGAACTTCATCGATTCTGTTAAGTTTGTGTGGCGTGGACAACCTTTCAAAGATGATGAAATGATGCGTCCGAGGCTTAAAAGCCTTGACTGCGCTGCCGATACATTACAAGATAGTTGGTTTGGTGTGTCTGCACCACAGTTTGAGATGCACAATGCCCACCACATGCTCAACGCGGGTTTCAGAGGAAAAGGAATTAATATTGCTGTAATTGACGCAGGATTTACAAATATTGATGTGATTCCCTCATTCTCACACTCCTTTATTTTGGGGCATAAGAATTTTGTACCCGATGGAGCTATCTTCTCAACCAGTGATCACGGAACAAAAGTGGTTTCTACTATGGCAATAAATATGCCCAACAAAGTAATGGGGAGCGCGCCGCAAGCGTTCTATTATTTGTTGCGTTCGGAAGATGAACGAACTGAATACCCTGTTGAGGAAGATTATTGGGTTGCGGCAATAGAATATGCTGATAGTATCGGCGTGAAGCTTGTGAATACATCTTTGGGGTATAACCATTTCGATGACTCTACTTTGAACTATACACATAATGAACTGACTGGTAAGAGGTCACTTATATCACGTGCTGCTGATTTGGCATTCGATAAAGGGATGTTGATAGTCGGGAGTGCTGGTAACGAAGGCAACAAGTCTTGGGAAAAGATTACTGTGCCAGGCGATTCAGAAAAGGTGCTCACTGTTGGAGCTGTCTCCTTAGATAGTACCATCGCTAACTTTAGCTCAAGAGGTCCTACTGCTGATGGACGCATTAAACCTGACTTGGTGTCTGTTGGAAAACAGGCTATCACCATTGGTCAAAGAGGAGTGGTAGGCACGAATAATGGGACCTCCTTTTCATCTCCTTTCCTCACAGGACTTATAGGTTCGTTATGGTCTGTCAACTCACAATTAAATCGCAATCAACTGATAGATATTGTTCGTCGTTCTGGACATCAGTATCACAATCCTGACTCTATCTTTGGTTATGGAATACCCAACTTTGAAATAGCTTATCGGGATGTTCTAAAAACATTGAAACAAGAATCGGATACAGCAACTTCAAGTTTAATTAGAATATCGAGAACTAAGAATGATTACTTGATAATTGCTCTTAATAATCCGAAGTATCAGCATCACAGTTACTCGTTGCGAATATTGAATGAGAAAGGCAACACCATTCTTTCAGAGCATTTTGAGTCGTCCGATTTTGTTTTTGAATTGACCAAGCAAATAAAGGAAGAAAATGCAGAGCTGTATGTTGTAGCGCATTCACCTTTCGAACAGCGTACAATCCGCTTTAAAATATAAAAACCTACTACAACATGGCAGAAAATATCGTATCGTTATCAGAACTCAATCTCAGCATAAAAGAGACCATTAAGCAAGAATTTAATGAAGCATACTGGGTGCGTGCTGAAACGAGTGATGTGAGACCTCACAGGAATGGGCATTGCTACTTAGAGTTTATTGAGAAAGCAAGAGACGGGCATTCTATTATTGCCAAGGCTAGAGGGACTATCTGGTCGTCTACCTTCAGTTTGTTGAAACCCTATTTTGAGCAAGAAACAGGGCAGCCTTTTGCTTCAGGTATCACTGTGTTGGTGAAGGTGACTGTTGACTTCCATGAAACATACGGTTTTGGATTAAATGTAATTGACATAGACCCCTCTTACACTTTGGGTGAAATTGCACGCAACAGAATGCTTGTTCTCAAACAACTGGAAGAAGATGGTGTGTTGACAATGAACAAAGAGTTGCCACTGGCTGAACCTCTCAATAGAGTTGCAGTTATTTCGTCACAAACTGCAGCAGGATATGAAGACTTTCACAATCAACTGGAAAATAATAGTGCTGATGTTACTTTCTATACCAAACTTTTTCCTGCTATTATGCAAGGCGATAGGAGCGAGGGTTCCATAATATCTGCATTGGAGCAAATATACGAGCACAAGGAGTTTTTTGATGTGGTGGTGATAATTAGGGGAGGGGGAGCAACTTCAGATTTAAGTAGTTTTGATTCGTATGTCATGGCATCGCATTGTGCTCAGTTTCCACTTCCAATTATTAGTGGTATTGGTCACGAACGAGACGTAACAGTTCTGGATGCAGTGGCGCATACTCGAGTAAAAACTCCTACAGCAGCAGCCGAATTTCTTATTAATAGAGCAGTGGGAGCAATCAATGATTTGATTAGTTTGCAGGATAGGTTGGTTCATTCAACTCGGAATATAATGGCTCAAGAAGAAAATCATTTGAATTCATGGTCAAGAGATATCTATCATACTGCCAAGTCCTTGCTGCAATCGAGTAGAAGCACCTTGATGTTCCTCTACGAAAGGTTGAAAAACAGTGTTAAGCATAAGATGGAGAAGGAGTGTTTTGTTATCCAAAAGCATGAACATTTTGTTTCTCTTTCGTTACCAGAAAATATGTTGAGACGTGGTTACTCAATTACCACTAAGAATGGTAAAACAATAAAATCGGTCTCTAACCTATCAGCTGGAGATTTTATCAAAACTCAACTCTCTGATGGAGAAATTGGTTCAAAAATTGTAGAAAAAAAATAGATGTATGAAAAAAGAAGAGATTACTTACACTGCAGCGAAGGCTGAGATAGAAAAAATAGTGGCACTCATAGAGTCGGATGAGCTGGATGTTGACCAATTGACGAAATACGTGAAACGAGCATCGGAGTTAGTTGTTTTTTGCAAAGAAAAGCTCACTAAAACTGATGAGGAATTGCAAAAGGTGTTAGAACAACTCAATGTATGATTAATCAAAACGAACGCGCTGTTATTATTGTTGCTGGCGGAAAGGGGCTGCGAGTAGGAGCAGACACACCGAAGCAGTTTTTGCCTTTAGCAAAAAAACCGATGCTAATGCACACCATTGAGCGATTTTATAGTTTCGATAATGCTATGCAGATTGTGGTCGTGCTCCATCAAGATTACTTCACCTTGTGGAGTGAGTTGTGCGAAGAATATAAATTTGAGATAGCATGTGAATTGGTTGTGGGAGGTGAAACTCGATTTGAATCGGTGAAAAATGGATTGAGTGCTGTTTCTAATCAAGTAGTAGTTGCTATCCATGATGCTGCTCGTCCTTTTGTGACCGAAAAGCTAATTGCTCATTGCTACCTTCAGGCTCAAAATAAACAATGCGGTGTAATACCTGTTGTGGATGAGAAAAATAGTTTGCGACTCGTGAAAAATAGTGTACATGTACCATTGGATAGAGAAGGGGTGAAGATTGTGCAAACACCACAGGTTTTTCCAGCTCATCTTATTAAAAAAGCTTATCAAGTAGCGTATAGCTCTAAATTCACAGATGATGCAACAGTCGCTGAATCAGATGGAGTTTTTGTCACGTTAATTAATGGAGAAGATTCCAATATTAAAATCACCACATCGACAGATTTAAACATTGCTTCTTTTTTATTTGGGATGGAGAAATAAAATCATTTTATTTAAAAATGGGCATGTTTAAGTAGACAATAGCATCATTTTTGCGCTTTGTGGCAAAAGAATCAGTCAAATTGTAAATAATATCAAGAAAAGTGCTATTTTTGGGGAATAAATTAATAATCAATTATAATGGATAAAACAGATAAGCTGGATAGACAGATTTTAGAAATTATTTCAGAAAATGCACGTGTCCCTTTTCGTGATGTTGCAGAGCAATGTAATGTTTCAAGAGCTGCTATTCATCAGCGTGTACAACGGATGATTGAAAATGGGGTTATCACTGGATCGGGTTATCATATAAACCCCAAATTATTAGGTTTTGCGACCAGTGCATACATAGGTGTTAAACTGGAAAAGGGCTCTATGTATAAACAAGTAATTCCTGAATTCGATAAAATAAAAGAGATAACGGATTGTCACTTTACTACTGGTCCTTATACATTACTGATAAAGCTGTATGCCCGTGACAACGAGCATCTCATGGAGTTGTTAAATGATCGCATTCAAGAAATACCAGGTGTAGTAGCAACTGAAACCATGATTTCTTTGAG
>CAZXGV010000010.1:0-23526 GCA_964640575.1 uncultured Dysgonomonadaceae bacterium | reverse complement strand
ATCGCATTCAAGAAATACCAGGTGTAGTAGCAACTGAAACCATGATTTCTTTGAGCCAAAGTTTGAAAAGGAAAGTGCCTATTAGTAAAGATAACGAAGAAAGTATTTGTTAGCGCTAATTTTAAAACGGGATTGATTGATTGAAGATTAAAAAAAGACGAGAGTGGAGAAGCTTTCGTCTTTTTTTGTGCTTGTCTTACATGATTTGATGTTTTTATTGAAAATGTGCGAGTCTTGCCTTCTGCTACAAACAAAATGAAGAACAACAGATGAAACTTGTAGAAACCATGAACAAAATGTTTGGGGGAACTTTTGTATATTTGTAAATAAGAAACCAATTAAGAGAGAATTATGCGAACCAATATTTTACTTTCTCTTGTTTTGCCTTTGATGTTGTTAAGTTGTGGTAGTAATCACACCGATAAAGATAAGCTTGTTTTACGCTACAACTCCCCAGCTCAACTATGGGAAGAGACATTGCCATTGGGAAATGGTAGAATCGGAATGATGCCCGATGGTGGAATTGAGTCTGAGAAGATTGTGATTAACGATATCACTATGTGGTCGGGTAGTGAAGACCCAGAGGCTTTGAATCCTGATGCAATTAATTATCTCCCTAAGATTCGCCAATTGTTGCTTGAAGGAAATAATTTGGAAGCGCAGGAAATAATGTACAATCATTTTCGCAGTAATGGCAAAGGTTCTGCTTTTGGTCAAGCAAAGGATGCTCCTTATGGTTGTTTTCAAATGGTGGGAGATTTGATTATCGATTATCATTACTCTTCAGAAGCAGTAGCTGACGATTATAGCCGGTATCTTCATTTGAATGACGCCGTAGCAAATACTTTGTTCGAAAAAGACGGCATCAATTATCAACGTGAGTATTTTGTATCGCATACTGACGATGTGATAATTATCCGCTTAACTGCTGATAAGAGAGGAGCTATCTCATTTGATGTAGGACTTTCGCGTCCTGAGCGTGCCGATGTTTTTGTGAAAGACAATGCATTATATATGAGGGGTCAATTGAATGATGGGTATAATACAGATAAAGGTGTTCGTTACTTAACTAAAGTCCAATTAGTGAATAGAGGAGGTAGTTTATCTACTGACGATAACAAGCTCTCTATTGCAAATGCGGACGAATCAATGATTGTAATTTCCACCTCTACTAATATGCTTGATAAGGTGTATGAATCTACAGTAGATGATTTGATGAATAATGCAATTGGTATAAACTACACTACATTAAAAAAGGATCATGTTGAGGCATATCAGGAGAAGTTTAATCGCGTAGCTCTACATTTAGGAGAACAAGATAATTCGATTACAACGAATGATCGATTGAAACAATTTCAAACAAATAGTGACCCCGCTTTCGCTGCTTTATATTTTCAATATGGACGTTACTTAATGATTTCTGGAACGAATGAAAGCACAATGCCCCTCAACTTGCAAGGATTGTGGGCTAATACTGTGCAAACTCCATGGAATGGCGATTATCACCTGAACATAAATGTGCAGATGAACTATTGGCTCGCAGAAGTATGCAACCTTTCAGAGCTACACGAGCCTTTGATTGATTTCACCAAATCGTTAGTCCCTTCGGGAACTGCTACAGCAAAAACATTTTACGATGCTGAAGGCTGGGTAGCGCATGTTATAACTAATCCTTGGCTTTTCACTGCTCCTGCCGAACATGCTTCGTGGGGCGCGACAAACACAGGCGGAGCTTGGCTTTGCGAGCATCTTTGGGAGCATTATGCATTTACGCAAAACGAAAACTATTTGCAAAGTATCTATCCCACATTGGCTTCTGCAAGTCAGTTCTTTTTGACCAATATGATTGCAGAACCTAAAAATGGATGGTTGGTGACTGCTCCCTCCTCGTCTCCCGAAAATGGTTTTTACCTCCCCAACAGTAAAGATGCAGTATATGTGTGTATGGGACCTACAATGGATGTGCAAATCATCAACGAACTGTTTAAAAATACACTTGAATCTGCAAGGATATTGGGGATTGAAGATGAGGTGACTAAAAGGATTCGTGAAACCCTTCCTAAGTTACCACCCATGCAAATTAGCCCTAATGGCTATTTGCAAGAGTGGTTAGAAGATTATGAAGAGACTGATGTTCATCACCGCCATGTTTCACATTTGTATGGATTGTATCCGTCTAATCAAATAACTCTTGATGGTACTCCTGAGCTGGCAGAAGCTGCTCGTCAAACCCTGGAACGCCGTGGGGATGGAGGTACAGGTTGGTCGCGTGCATGGAAAGTGAACTTTTGGGCAAGACTACAAGATGGTAACAGAGCCTATAAATTATTGAAAAGTCTGCTCCAACCTTCCATTATAGAAAGATCGGATAGGGCGGGTAGTGGAACATATCCTAATCTATTTTGTGCTCACCCTCCTTTCCAAATTGATGGCAATTTTGGAGGAACGGCAGGCATTGCCGAGATGCTTATCCAAAGTCACGACGGATTTATTGAATTACTGCCTGCCATTCCTGATGAGTGGGCGGATGGTAGTTTTAGAGGGTTGCAAGTGCGTGGAGGTGCAGAGGTAAGTGCAGAATGGAGTAATCATCAACTACAACGTGTAGAGATATTGGCTTCTGTGGATAACGAGTTCAAATTGAAAGTGCCTGCCAATGCTACATCAGTATCTAAAGGTAAGGAGCAACTCAAAATAATTGATGACTTTGTTACCTTATCGATGATAAAAGGTGAAAGAGTGATGTTGATATTTGATTAGTTGAAACTACATTTTCAATTCGTTTCAATGTATCCAACAATCCATTTCAAAGTCAATTTCCGCTTCAAAAGTTCGATTCCACGGTAGCACAAAATGCAAACTATCTGTTTTCTTGCAAGTTACGCTTTTGTTGATGTATGTAGGATTACTTTTAGAAAAGTATTCCATGCTTCTATCAAAGTGTTTCTGCATGCTTTTCAGACCAATGAGTCTTGCTTTTTCTGTGACTTCATCGGTCATTATAGTGGCACTTCTTCCACTGTTTTGTAGGTATCTGTTTAACTCTGTTCTCACAATTGTGTGATAGTAATAGTCATCCATCAGTCTATGCAATAAAAACCAATTTTGAGCTGTAAGTATTTTGTCAATTGTCTTTGAATCGGAAAACAGATGTTCTTTGGCTAACTTGAAAATGAGTCCTTGTGGAAGTGCAGTGCCAATTGTGTTTCCTGCTTTATTCCAAGCTGCATATCCAGCTAATTTGTTCAATATGTCTTTCTCTAATAGCAAAGTGGTGAACTGCTCATCTCCTCCTTGTATATTCCCGATAGGGTCAACATCAGCCACTATTACATCATGTCCAAGTTTGATTTGATCTTGAATTTGGTTAGCAAAAGACTCTGCTGCTCCAGGTCTGTTGCGAGACGAAAAGACATATAAATACAAATCTGGATTCTCTTCAGATTTCACTTTAGTTGCTCCTGCAGCAAATATATGTTGGCTTACAGTTTCTGAAAGGTTGGTGTCTTGATAAGGCATTATTTGTTCACTTTGATCAAGCGAACTATGTATCACTTCTATTTTAGTCTTTTGATTGAACTTTTCATTTATACAACGAGCAAGAAGCAGCATCACAGCATTGTCTGCCCCAGATACTATAATTGCTCTATCACTCAGTGTTGAGTTCTCAATTTTTTCCGACAACATTTTTTGTTCTTGTGCGTGAATTCCTTGAGGTGAAGCATCATCTTGAGATAAAACGAGAAAGTCAATAACACCTTTCTTCACCATTCCAAGGGATAATAAATTTATTTTTAGATTTCTTTTGCGTGTAAGCAAATAATCACTGATTATCTTTTTTGGAATCTTCATTTCTAGTTCATCCATCATCTTTCTGTTTTCAGCACTTTTGTCTCCAGCAATTGTAGCCCATTTTGTGAAATGGCTATAAAACTCTGCATTTTCATTGTTATAAGTCAGTGCCAGTCGCATGATAACGTTTTGAGCATAAATTTTTATGTTTGGCGCCTTTTCACGAATTTCTTTGATGATTTGAATCCGTGCCATGGATGTTTCTTCATGCACATTGTATGCACGAGAGCCAACTAGACCACTATACGCTATCATATCCACGACTATTATTGCAGCATCGAATTGATTTAAGTCTTGACTCCTAATCCAATCTTGAAGTTTGTCTGAATCTCCTGGTGTAAAGGAGTGCCCAAGATACTCCAATGGCGGAATTGTTGTTTCAGCATTGGCAATGTTAGCCATTCGTAATGGAAACTGCCAACTTGTTGGCCTGTCATCTAAGGGTATTAATAGAATTTGTGTTTTTTCGGCAAAGCCTATTTGTGTACAACAAATAAATATTATTAATGCAACTATTGATTTTTTCATTATTAAGTTGGATGTTAAAAGTTTTTATTTGTTAGATAATTAAATACTTAATTGTGGGTGTGCGCAAACGGCATTTCTCTTGAATTAATATAGATAATCCAACAGAAAAAATAGAGGAGATTTATTCTAACCTCCTCTGATTTTCATTATTTCCATTTAGTTTCTATTCCCTGTTGTTGAATCCAGTTTTGGAAGTCTTTCAACATATTCTTATTTTCTCTTATCGCTCTTGGGGGTACATCCTTTTTCTTTGCAAATGCTATTAGTGTTCCAACAGCTTCTCCAATACTCCATTCAACAGGATGTAAACGGTAACAACCGTTGGTGATATGTGTGGTGCCAATGTTTTTATTGGCAGGTATAAGGTTGTTGACACGTTGAGGAAGTAAAGATCCTAATGGTATTTCAAAGGGTAAAGAAGAGAAATCTATATAGTTATTACCACGCGAACTTGGGTGGAGGTCAATGTGGTAATAACCAACACCAACACTGTCGTAAAAGTCTGCAGCCTTTTTACCAGCTTCTGCACCTGCTACTAATCTTCTGTTTTCTGCTCCTACATGTTCTTCCAATACAGTGAATTCTGCTTTAATTCTTCTGGCTTCTCTTATGTAAGGATATTTAGCCATTCCATCCTCGGTGCCCATCATATCACCTCTAAGTCTCAGACCTGCCCATCCTTGACCTCCATCAGGTCGAGGAGCTTCGGTTTGCAACCAATAGAAAAGAGATAAGTTTTGTTGTTTTGCAGCAGCAACATGTTTATCAAACTCTTTCTCTGATTCATCAATCAAATTTCCTAAGACATAATCATTTTGGGGCCAATTTACAATGGTTGCGCCACCATCGTATGTGCCTTTCACAAAGTTGTTCTCATTAATAATTCTTCTATAATTCCACAAATTAAGGATACCATCCAATGGTTTCCCTTCGGGATGAAATCCAAGCTTCTTTGGCTTTAATGTGCGAGGATCGGAATATGTCAAGTCTAACAGTTTTCCAGACCATGCAGGCTCCATTTCAGGAACAAATTTGCTCCAAAAATCATAATCTTCTGGACGGTCTATCACATTATTTGTTCCGGGTTGATAGTCCATAGCAAAACAAACTGTAAAAGCTTGATTGTTTTTTGGGTCAGCCTTTTCTGGTGCGTGTAATTCATTTGTTTGTTTTTTTGACTCTGTGCCTGTTACATATTCAGTACCTGTTAATGGTAATAAATCGCCACATTCTGTAGCATCTACAAAATAAGGAGCAGATAGAACCATTGGCTTACCCGTTTTTAAAGATACCACTTCAAGTGCATTAACTGAATCTCCAGTTACATCAGCTTTTCTAATTTTATATTCAGTTAAAAGTTGAAGTTTTCCTGTACTGATGTATGGTACTAACATCTCTGTTAACACCGAAACTGCTACACGGGGCTCGTGGCATAAACGTGATACTGTTCCATCTCCTGGATTCAAACGTTCTCTTGCTTTTGCATCAGCTGTCAAAGGGTAGTTTCTTTTGTAATACTCTCTCACTTTTGTGCGAAATTCTCTGTAAGATGCTGGAGCTCCATGAGTCTCAATCCAATGATGTTCATCTGGTGGTACACCTTGTTGAGATACTTGACCTCCAATCCAATCTGTTTCTTCAGTCATAATAACAGAAAGTCCATTTCTGCAAGCAGCTAAAGCAGAAGCACACCCTCCCATTCCACCACCAATGATTACAACATCGGCTGCAGATTCTTTGGTTGCTGAGCCATGTTTTCCTTTGCTTTTCTGTGAATTGTTAAGTCCTGGCACTAATTTGCAGCTTTCAAGAAGGGTTGATCCTCCTAATAAAGCTGTATAGGTTATAAAATTACGTCTATTCATTTTGATTATTCTTTAATAAGTTATATGTGAAGTTGCAAAAGTGTATTTAAATACAAATATAGTTGAAATACGTTTAGATAAAAAACATATTGGCAATATGAGTTTATATTAAAAAGTTTATCCTGTCTGCGGCTTGTTGGTAAATATGTTTATTTGCAAAATAAGTGGAGCTTGACTCTTGTAGCTATGCAAGGCTGAAAATGCAGATAATAAGGGTCACTTAACTTCTAAAACCGTTGAATGATTCAATGCTATTTGATGTTATTTTTGTACTTTTACATCACTATGTACATCTTCAACCCCGATAATGATTTAGCACTTGCCAATTTCAGCCCTCACTATACTCCACCAACATCTGCGTTGAAGATGAGGCGCGATTTAGCAATGCTTCCTGTATGGTATGCACCTAAGGAATCATTGATTGTTGCTGATGGAGAGGCGAATAGTAAGCTGTTAGAGGAGTTGAAGAGGGTGTTCCCAATCAATAGTTCGCTTATCTCCTTTTCTGCAATAGCAGGTTGCTCTAATAGGCAAGTGAAGCCTTGGGGATGGAATCCTACTCTTAGAAAAGAACTTATACAGTTGGGACTAAACGAGCAGTTCTTACCTTCTTTGAGTTATATAGAGTTGCTTCGCAACTACTCAAGCAGAGAAAATGCTGTAGAGCTATTAAAAGAATTGAAAAGGTTGAATCTTGATTTTTGTGGCGAGTCTTATTATTATACCGATATCCATCAACTTCTTTCTTATTTAAAGAGTGTTGAAAGTGATCAAGTGCTCAAGATGCCCTATTCGGGTAGTGGAAAAGGATTGGTTTGGACTAAAGGTGCTATTACTGATAAGCAAACGGACTGGGGTAGGCGTGTTGTCAAAGTGCAAGGTGGGGTAGTAGTAGAGCCTGTTTTAAACAAAGTGGAAGATTTTGCAATGGAGTTTGAGGTGTCTGACTCTTGCATTCGGTTTGTAGGGTACTCACTCTTCCAGTCTGCCCCTTCGGGTGCTTATATGGGGAATGTGCTTTTGTCGGATGAGGAGATCGAAGATAAGTTAGCTACCTATATAGAACGAGGTTTGTTGAGGGAGTTGAGGACAATACTTCAGACAAAACTCAGTAGTTATTTCCCTCACTATCGTGGTTATCTGGGTGTGGATATGATGGTTTGCGAAACTGACAAATCTATCTACCAATTACAACCTTGTGTTGAGGTGAACATACGTATGAACATGGGAATTGTTGCCCATCGAATAAATGAAAGATTTGTTCATCGAAACTCTACGGGTCTTTTCTCCATCAATTTTTTCAAGCAAGAGGGCAAAGCACGAAACAAAATATTGACTGAGCAAATGGCTAATCCTCTTGTTGTAGAAAATGGGAGAGTCAAAAATGGATTCTTAGCTTTAACTCCTGTGGATAGAACTACTCTTTATACAGCTACCCTATTAGTAAAAGAAAAATCACGAGGGAAATAGATTCTCCCCCGTGATTCTGATTTTTATTGGTCACTGAGCTTGTAAATTCGCAGTGAGACCATAAACCACACAACCCATATCTCACACCTCACTCTATTTCTTCATCTCTTCAGCAAAGTGCCCATAAAACGCTTGAATGGTTCTTATACCATTAAAGAACTGCTCCAATGCATAGTTCTCGTTAGGAGAATGAATTGCATCTGAGTCAAGACCAAAGCCCATTAGCACAGATTTAGTTCCCAATATCTCTTCAAATGTAGCAATAATTGGTATACTGCCACCCGATCTTACTGGAACAGGTCTTTTGCCATAAATGTCTGTATAAGCTTTGTCTGCGGCTCTGTATCCAGGTATGTCAATTGGACAAACATATGATGGACCTCCGTGGAGGTACTCAATTTTTACTTTTACAGTGTTGGGAGCAATCGATTTGAAGTAATCTGTAAATAGGTCTGCAATTTTTTCATGCTTTTGATTAGGTACAAGTCGTGTACTTATTTTTGCATAAGCTTTAGATGGTAATACTGTTTTCGCACCATCACCAGTGTATCCACCCCATATACCACACACATCAAAAGAAGGGCGAATGCCAGTACGTTCGTTTGTAGTGTAACCTTCTTCACCAAACTCTTTTTCAATATCGAGCGATTTCTTATATTCATTTAAATCGAAAGGAGCTTTAGCCATCATTGCACGCTCCTCTTTTGATACTTCCAATACATCGTCGTAAAAGCCAGGAATAAGGATTCTTCCATTATCATCCATTGTTTGCGCAATCATTTTCGACAATACATTGATGGGGTTGGCTACAGCACCACCAAAAATACCTGAGTGTAGGTCTGCATTCGGTCCTGTCACTTCCACTTGCCAATAGGATAACCCACGTAATCCTGTTGTTATTGAAGGTACATCGCGAGCAATCATAGATGTGTCGGATACTAAAATAATATCAGCTTTTAGCAATTCTTTGTGCTCTTCGCAAAACTTAGGTAAGTTAGGTGAACCTATCTCTTCTTCTCCTTCGATTAAGAACTTTACGTTGCACGACAGCTTGCCCGACTGCACTAAATACTCAAATGCTTTGGTATGCATAAAGCCTTGTCCTTTGTCGTCGTTAGCACCGCGAGCCCATATTTTACCATCTTTTATAACTGGTTCAAAGGGTTCAGTGTTCCACAACTCTACTGGGTCAACAGGCATCACATCCATGTGTGCATACACCAACACTGTAGGTGCTTTCTTGTCAATTATTTTTTCACCATAAGTAACGGGATTCCCCTCGGTTTCATATATTTCAGCTTTGTCTGCTCCAGCAGCAATCAGAAATTCTTTCCATTTTTTAGCTGCTTTATACATGTCTGGCTTGTGTTCGGGTTGCGATGAGATTGAAGGGATACGAATTAGCTCAAAAAGCTCTTCTAAGAAACGATCTTTGTGAGTTTCTATGTACTGATTAATTTGATTCATAGTTTTTTATGTTTAAAGGATTTAATACTGTAAAAGTACAAATAATTTTATAGCTATGGAAATATAAAAGCACTTCTATTAACTTCTCTTTTTCACCCATTTTTAACTTCTTCGAACTTCTAGTTAAGGTTCTCAATTATAAATGCTTCTGCTATTTTCTTTTATCTTTCTATTTAATCTTATCTTTGATATCTATATTATTAACTTCAAAATAGTGTGTATCATGATTAGAAGATATGTTTTACTTATTGCACTTGCAATGGCGACTTTCTTTTCAGTTTTTGCAATCAAGGGGTGTAAAGAAAATAAAAAAACAACTCAAATGGCAGACGAAATCTTTATAGCAGAGCAAAACGTTAATAATGTTATTGATGCCTTATCCAAAGATGCATCTGAGGATGCACTCTTTCGTATAGAGCGTGGAGCACAACAAGTAGCTAACTTGTGGCGACACCGAGATGGAACTGCACAAGAGTACGAAGAGTTTTGTGTTATGAGCTTTGTAGCAGATGGTGAGTTGCTTTCTCAACTATTCAACAAGTTGGAACGCAACTTTGAAATATTAAATGGCTATTTCCACAGAATAAATTTGAAGCTAAAAGAACCTCTTCAATTGGATGGTCCAGACATACAGCCAATTGACATGATGTTTGGCGGATACAATGTGTCATCACATTTAAACGATGATATGTATGGTTCCAAAATAGCATTTATTACTGCTCTCAATTTTCCTTTCTACTCTTTGGATGAGAAAACGAAGTTGGGTAACGATTGGACGAGGCAAGAGTGGGCATTTGCTCGAATGGGTGATCGATTTATTTCGCGCGTCCCTGCAGAGCTGCAACAACATATTTCCCGCACTCTTACCAATGCCGATGCCTACATATCGGACTATAATATCTATATGGGACAACTATTGAACAAGGAAGGCAATAAATTATTTCCCAAAGATATGAAACTGATTACTCATTGGGGATTACGTGACGAGTTGAAGTCGAATTATGCAGATGCTGAAAATGGTTTGGAAAAGCAAAGAATGGTGTATAGGATAATGCAGCGCATTGTTGATCAAACAATTCCTCAAGAAGTAATTAATGATGGAAAGTATGAGTGGGACTTAGAAAATAATAAGATATACGCTGACGGAAAAGAAGCTACTTCTACACCCGAGTTTGATAAGCGTTACAATGTATTTCTCACAAACTATCATGCAATGAGGCAACTCGATCCCTATTCAACCCATTACCCCACACAACTGGCACGTGCTTTTGATGGAGCAATGGAGGTACCTCAAAAAGATGTGGAGAAGCTGTTCACAGATTTACTTTCATCTTCCCTGGTTAATGAAGTAGCTACTTTTATTGAATCGAGACTAGGGCGTCCATTAGAGCCTTTCGATATTTGGTACAATGGATTTAAATCGCATGGTGGTGTTTCTGAAGACAAACTTACTGCTCTTACATCAAAGAAATATCCGAATGCTGAAGCGTTAGAAGCTGATTTACCTCGAATACTTCGAGATTTAGGTTGGAGTCCAGAGAAGTCAAGCGAGATAGCTTCACTGATTACAGTAGATGCATCGCGTGGTGCAGGACATGCTTGGGGAGCAAGTATGCGCAACGATACAGCTCATTTGCGTACACGTATTGGTAAAGATGGTATGGACTATAAGGGTTACAATATAGCGGTGCATGAGTTTGGTCATAATGTGGAGCAAACTATCACGTTGAATGATGTTGACTATTACATGTTGAGCGGTGTTCCAAATACTTCGTTTACAGAAGCAATTGCATTTTTGTTTCAAAAACGGGATTTAGATTTGTTGGGCTTGAAGCAAACCAATCCAGACGATGATTACTACTTGGCACTTGACAACTTTTGGTCAAGTTTCGAGATAATGGGAGTTTCATTGGTGGACATTCAAGTGTGGGAATGGATGTATGCCAATCCTAAAGCTACACCCGAAGAGCTGAAAGAAGCTGTTATGTCTATTGCCAAAGATGTGTGGAACACCTACTATGCCGATGTGTTGGGAGGAGATGACGAAACATTATTGGGTATCTACTCTCACATGATAGACTATCCGCTCTACTTGCCTAATTATCCAATGGGGCATCTTATCGATTTTCAAATAGAACAACAAGTGAGAGGCAAAAATATGGCTAACGAAGTGGAGCGAATGCTCATTCAAGGTAACATCATTCCACAACAGTGGATGAAGGGCGCAGTGGGGCAAGAGATATCTATCGAGCCATTGTTGGAGGCTACGGAAGAGGCGTTGGAGGCGTTAAGGTAAAAGACTTGCAGCGAAAGATTGATAAAGGTAATAAAACACCCAATATTACATTTATTGTGTACAATGTTGGGTGTTTTTATTTGGTGAAGTTAGAGGGCTGAGAAATCTTGTACACGGAGAGGATAAATCACTTTTTTAAGAATCTCTTTTTTTGTATCTCAAGCTCTTTCAACCTCTTTCATTAGCACAATATTTTTCGTTTAATTTGTTACCCAACTCTACAATGTCGTTAAGCCGTGCTATTGATGTAACCCACGATTTGGGCATTCCTTTTTGTTCATAGTACAATCCAGCCAAGCCACCCGATATGGCAGCAGATGTATCTGTGTCGTGTCCAAGGTTTATGATTGACAATATAGTCTCTTTATAAGAGTTCTCATTCAGGAAGAACCAAATACTCGATTCGAGCACCTCAATTACATATCCACCCGATTTTAAGTCATCAATATTAGTATCTCTAATATCATTTTGGATTATTCTTTCGAAGTGTACTCTTTCTTCTTCTGCAAACTCTATTTTGCTCCATAAGTCTACAATTTCACCTCTCATTTCAGTGTATGCATCATTTTTATTCTTTCCTTCGAGTAGTTTTTCAGCAAGCTTTAAATAAATCATACAGCTCATTGCTGCTCTAATATGCCGATGGGTTAAAGCCGAAACCTCCCAAACAATCTCGAACTGCTCGTTGATTGGCATCTCTTTGATGTAAAAGAGCAGTGGGATAATTCTCATCAAAGAACCGTTTCCATTATCCCTCTCTACTCCATAATACTTCTGTCTCTTTAATTCGTCCAAGTTATTCTCTTCAATTATCTTTTCCAATCTTGAAATTGCAATTGAAGTGGTTATGCCAATATCAAACACTTTGTCATGCGCTGTCCAGTAAGCCTCATCTATCCATCTGATAAATTTCTTTGAAATATCTTCCAAGTCATATCCACCTATCAATGATTCTGCCAAACAAAATGTCATAGAACTGTCATCAGACCATGTTCCTTTTGGTTGATTGTAGGTGCCGTGTCCAATCATATCTGTTGCGGGATTGTCCTGCATTTCGTCCCTTGAGCTAAATTCATAAGGAACGCCTATTGCATCGCCGATGGCAACTCCCAATAGTGCATCAAGTGCTCTGTTTGATTTCATTTTATATTTTATTTATATCGGAGGTCAGTAGAACATTACAAATATATATAAATTGTTGTGTTGTTTATGATAAACCTTCCATTTTAATCGACAAATAAAGTATAAATTACTATTTTTGTCAATTAGAAATGAATACAAACAATCTTGTTATTGAAAGCCGATTAATTAAGTATAGTGTAACACAATAAGATTTATTATCATGAATCAAGAGTTAATTATTTACAACACTCTCAGTCGCGAAAAAGAAGTTTTTAAACCCTTGCATCCAAATCATGTGGGGATGTATGTATGTGGTCCTACAGTATATGGTGACCCACATTTAGGGCACGCCCGTCCAGCAATTACATTCGATTTGCTGTTTCGCTATTTGCAGCATATTGGTTATAAGGTGCGCTATGTGCGCAATATTACCGACGTGGGGCATTTGGAAAGCGATGGAGATGATGGGGAGGATAAAATTGGCAAAAAAGCCCGACTAGAGGAGTTGGAGCCAATGGAAGTGGTACAGTTTTACACCAATAGTTATCATAAAGCTATGGATTCGCTCAATGTATTGCGCCCTTCCATAGAACCCAATGCTTCGGGACATGTGATGGAGCAAATAGAGATGACACAAGCAATATTGGACAAAGGATTTGCTTACGAAAGTAATGGATCGGTATATTTTGATGTCGAAAAATATAATAACGCACACAATTACGGCATTTTGTCTCGTAGAGATATTGATGAATTGCTCGAAACATCTCGTGTGCTAGACGGACAAGATGAAAAACGTAGGAGTGTGGATTTTGCACTTTGGAAAAAGGCTGCGCCTGAACATATTATGCGATGGAACGCGCCATGGAGTGTGGGCTTCCCAGGGTGGCACATTGAGTGCTCGGTGATGAGTACACGTTATTTGGGTGATGAGTTTGATATTCATGGTGGTGGTCTCGATTTGTTGTTCCCTCATCACGAGTGTGAAATAGCACAAAACACTGCAGTTAATGGTAAACGATCGGTGCGCTATTGGATGCACAACAATATGGTTACAGTTAACGGCACGAAAATGGGTAAATCGATGGGTAACTTCATCAACCTTGAAGAGTTTTTTAATGGAACTCACCGTCTTTTGGACAAAGCTTACGAACCGATGGTTATTCGCTTTTTTATACTACAGTCGCACTATAGGAGTGTTGTTGACTTTAGTGTAGAAGCGCTTCATGCTGCAGAAGCCGCATTGAAAAGATTGCTTGATGCATCGAATCATATTGCAAATGTACCTGTGAGCGCTGCTTCAACTGTTGAGGTAAAACATTTGCGTCAGAAATGTTACGATGCAATGAATGACGACTTGAATACACCTATCTTACTTTCGCACTTGTTTGAAGCGACACGCATAATTAACTCTGCAATTGCTGGAATAGAAAAATTATCGCAAGAGGACTTAGAGGAACTAACTAATCTGTTTCAGACATTTTTGCACGACCTATTGGGTATTGAAGACAATTCGGCACTAAAAGACACTAATTACGAAGCTTTTGAAAAGGCAGTGAATATGTTGTTGGAAGTAAGACAAGAAGCTAAACGGAATAAAGACTGGGCTACATCGGATAAAATTCGCGATGAACTGACCGAAGTAGGGTTTATTATAAAAGATACACCTACAGGGTTTGAGTGGAGCTTGTCTTAGTTGAATTTTGTGGAAAACATTTATTTGATTGGATAGAAGAGTAATGCCACCCCTTTGCGGGGTTTGGATAGTTCTCAATTATTGCAGAGCTATAATAATGTCAGCCCTCCGGGCTTTTATTGAGTAGCCTCGTATTGACTGTTTGACATAGTTATGACAATGGTGTTGTTTGTCAAAGCGTAATTTTGTAAAGAGTAAATTTATTGTATCTACATAACCCCGCAAGAGGTGTGATTATTATAGTATTTGGTGATATAGGAAAAACAGAAACCCCGATAGAGATGCCATTATTAAAGGAAATCTATTATGGTCAATGGTGACATGAATTTATTTAATTAAAAGCTGCACATATATGCAACTCCTACTCTCTCCAGCAAAGCTGATGAATTTTAAAGATAGAACTGAATCGTTGGCTGGAACAACTCCTCTCTTTACTGAAAAAACAAATTTATTGGTAGAGCTTTGCCAACAGTTATCGGTAAGTGAGATTGCAAAGTTGCTCAAAATAAACATGAAGATGGCACACGATGTGTATGGCTATTTTCACACATTCTATTTAGATAATGAGTTGGAGCGCAGTGCAGCTTTTGCATTCAATGGTATTGCTTTTCAGGGACTCAATGCTCACGATATGACGGCTGATGAACTGTTGTTTGCTCAGAAGCACCTTAACATTGTGTCGGCTATGTATGGATTGTTGCGACCGCTTGATATAATCAAACCTTATCGGCTGGATGTAAGTACACGTATCTCTCTCGTTGATGGAATAAACAATAGTGGTAATATGAGTTCCACTTATCCCAAATCGAACTATCTCTATGGATATTGGCAAGAGACAGTAAACAACTATCTGTTTGAAAAACTAAGCAAGGATGATAATATAATTATTAATTTAAGCTCGTCTGAATATTATAAAATTATTGTGCCTGAGCTTCTTCCAAAGAAGTTGCGGATGATAACCATTGCCTTTAGAGAACAAAGAGAAAATGGGTTGAAGCAAGTGATTGTTTATGCAAAGAAGGCGCGTGGACAGATGGCACGGTTTATAATTAAAAATAAAATTACTAATGTAGAAGATATCAAAGGGTTCGATACAGATGGATATTTCTACTCTCCTGCACAATCTACACCCACTGAGTGGACATTTGTGAGATGATAATGCAACTTTTTATTGTTAAAGTAATAGTTGTATTTGTTATTTCTTCTTCATTTAGATGATTGATATAGTATGAATAAAAAAAGAATAAAATTTGCTTCCAAATTAGGACTTGTTGCAGCAGCGGCAGGTTCATCTGTTGGTTTGGGCAATGTATGGCGATTCCCCAGTCAGGCAGCTGATGGTGGTGGAGCATTGTTTATATTTCTGTACATTGGTTGCATTCTTTTCTTTGGTATTCCATTGATGATGGGTGAGTTTATCATTGGTCGCTCAGGTAGAGCCAATCCATCGGGTTCGTTTCAAAAGCTTGCTCCTGGCACTTCGTGGAAGTGGGTGGGGCGGCTAGGCATACTTACTGGATTTCTTATTATGGGCTTTTATATGGTGGTGTGTGGATGGACTATGGAGTATATCGTGCAAAGTGTGTCGGGACAATTGATGGCTGCCGATAATTTTGCCGATAATTTTAGCACGTTGCTTCAGAACCCTACTCGTCAGATTGTATGGATGCTCTTCTTTACACTTCTTACTGCATTCTTTATCCTTTCAGGAGTGAAAAAGGGGATAGAACAATCGGCTAAGATATTGATGCCTGTACTTTTTCTTATACTACTTGTGTTAGGTATTCGCTCTGTCACACTTAGTGGCTCGTCTGAAGGGTTGGCTTTCCTTTTCAAACCTAATATGGAGAGTGTAAAATCAACCACTTTTTTAGATGCCATGGGGCAAGCCTTTTTCTCGTTGTCTATCGGGATGGGATGCATGACTACTTACGGTTCTTATTTTCGAGACGATTCTAATTTACGCAAAACGGCGGTACAAGTGTCACTTTTAGACACACTAGTGGCTGTATTGGCTGGTATTGTAATATTCCCTGCCGCTTTTGCATTAACACAAACGCCCGACACAATTGTCTCGTCGCTTGTTGCAGGAGGTCCGGGTTTGTTGTTTATAACGATTCCCGAGCTATTCAATCATCTACCTTTTTCAAGTCTTTGGGCAGCTCTGTTTTTTGTATTGTTGGCTATTGCAGCACTCACATCCACCATTTCTCTTATGGAAGTAGTTACTTCCTATTTACACGAAGAGTTCGATATGTTGCGCCGAAATGCAGTTACATTTGTCTCAATGGGAGTGGCAGTTTTAGGAGTTGTGTCCTCTATTTCACCCAAGTTCTTTGATATTCTCGACTATACTACAGCCAAGATTATGCTGCCATTGGGAGGATTGTTTATTTCAATATTTGTTGGTTGGTATTTAGATAGAAGAATCACTGATGCACAACTAACCAATGAAGGGGGTTTATCTGTATCGGTGCGATTTCTCACACTATATATCTTTATCTTACGATATCTTGCGCCAGTAGCTATTGTGGGAATATTTGTGTACGGTATTTTATTCTAAACACTCCTTATTTATAGAAGGGAGAGAGTAATGTATTTTAGTCAAAAAACATTATTTGTAATGATTATAAGGGTAAATACAATACCTAACCATAGTTAACAAAATGCCTTTGATTTTCACTCCAAAAAGCATTACTTTTACACAAAAAACAAAGCATGGCATATAAAATAACTCCCCCCAATTCGTTACTCACCACCGTTGTATTGCCTGGTTCAAAAAGCATAAGCAATCGAGCACTTATACTCAATGCGTTGAGTTTGAGTGAGTATGAGATTGAAAATTTGTCAGTGTGTGAAGATACACGTGTTATAAAAGATGTGTTTGCATCCAACAGCAATGAGTTTGATGTAAGAGGAGCAGGTACAGCTATGCGTTTTTTGACTGCATTTCTTGCATGTGTCGAAGGCGAGTGGATTTTGAAAGGTTCGAAGAGGATGCACGAACGTCCTATTCATCCTTTAGTGGACACCCTGATAACGCTAGGAGCCGATATTGAATATTTGGGTAACAAGGGTTATCCTCCACTCAGAATAAAAGGAAAGAAGTTGCAAGGTGGCGAGGTATATCTGACTGCAAATGTTAGTTCACAGTTCATTTCAGCACTTATTATGATAGCGCCTACTATGAAGTTTGGCTTGACGCTTAATCTTGAACATGAAGTGATTTCGAGACCGTACATACATTTGACTCAAAAAATGATGAAGGATTATGGTGTACATATCAAGTGGAAGGAAAATACTATAAAAGTAGATGCTCAATCCTACACTCCAATACCTTATAGTGTCGAGTCAGACTGGTCTGCTGCTTCTTATTGGTATTCGTTTGTTGCTCTCATGTCAGAGGCAGAAGTGAGGTTGAAGGGATTGAGTAAAGGGAGTATGCAAGGGGATGCTAACATCATCAACCTTTTTTCCGATTTAGGAGTGTCAACCACCTTTGATGATGAGGGAGTTCTGTTGACTAAGAAGAAGGTAACTGCTCGCAAGTTTTTTCACAATTTCATCAATGAGCCCGATTTAGCACAAACATTTGCTGTTACTTGTTGTTTATTAGGTATACCATTCTTTTTTTCTGGCTTGCAAACATTAAAAATTAAAGAGACAGACAGAATCTATGCTCTAATCACAGAGTTGAAGAAGTTGGGTTATGTATTGCGAGAAACCGAAAATGGAATATTGGAATGGGATGGTCAGCGCTGTTTGACTGATGAGACAATTGTGATAGAAACGTATGACGATCATCGAATGGCAATGGCATTTTCACCCGCATCTATCTTGTACAATAACATGTATATTAATCATCCTGAGGTTGTCACAAAATCGTACCCAACATTTTGGGATGATTTACAAGAAGGCGGTTTTAAATTGAACAAAACAGATAACTTTTAACAATGAACAGTCTATTTATTTTTATAGGAATCGTATTATTCTTTTCTATCTCGGTGTATATATGGAATACTATTCAGCGAAGAAGGGGTGTGCCCGAGGCAAATCCCGACAAGTATGTACGCCCTGAAGGATGTTGTGGTGCACACGAAGTGTGTGAACATCCAGTAGAGGAGCTTAACATAAAACCAGAATACTTTGATGACGAAGAGCTTGATCGATTTGAGCGAAGACCTTCTCACGAATATTCTAATGAGGAAGCCGATGAGTTTAGAGAGATTTTCTATACTATTTACGATGGAGAAAAAACACTTTGGCTCAGAAGCTTGCGGATGCGACACATTAGCTTGCCTAATCAAGTGAAACAGGAAATTCTAAATGTGATGAAATCACTGCAAAAAAAGCACCAGAATGCATAAATAATCAGTATGGATGTAGTAGAGCTTCTCGGTTATACATTCTTTCGCAATGCGTTGTGGGGTAGTTTGTTGGCAAGTATTGCGTGTGGCATAATAGGTAGCTATGTGGTGGCTCGGCGCATGGTTTTTATTAGTGGGGGCATCACTCATGCTTCGTTTGGTGGCATTGGTATAGGGTTTTACTATGGATTCAATCCTATACTGTCTGCCATGCTATTTTCTGTTTTGTCTGCTTTTGGTATTCAATGGTTATCCAAAAGTCAAAATGTGAGAGAAGATTCAGCTATTGCTGTTTTTTGGTCTTTAGGGATGGCGATAGGGATTATACTGATTTTCTTATCACCAGGTTATGCTCCTAATCTTTCAGAATATCTCTTTGGCAACATACTCACAATTAATCAAACAGATATTGTATTGCTGGGTATATTGAGTACAATATTAGTGTTGTTTTTTACTTTTTTCTATCGTCCCATTCTTAATACATCTTTTGACAAAGAGTTTGCTAAAACCCGAGGGGTGCCTGTCGCATTTCTCGAATATACGCTTATCATGCTTGTGGCTGTTACCATCGTGCTCAGCATTCGTTTGGTGGGCATTGTTCTACTTATATCGCTGTTGACAGTGCCTCAAATGACAGTTAACATCTTTACCAATAATTTTTCTAAGATAATATTGGGGTCAGTAGCAATTAGTTTTGTAGGGTGTTTAGCAGGATTGTTGTTCTCCTATTATCTAAATGTACCATCAGGAGCATTTATAATATTTGTATTGATTCTGATTTTCTTGTTAGCAAAGTTGGGGGTGTTTTTGAGTAGAGTGGTAAGATAATGGTAAATTATTTGGGCTACATGGTCGTTTACTGCTTTCTGTTCACTGCTCACTGTGTCTTCTCGCTCGCTTTGCAAAGCGTGTGTCGCGTCGCGAAATTCTTATTCTTCGTTCTTTAAAATCCTTCTGTTAACGCAGTGCACCGATAAATCGGCTGAGCAGTTGTTTACAGCTGAAAGCCTTATTTGTCTATTGTCATTCTGACACGAAGTGAGGAGTCTCGTATTAAATACTACAAGTAGTCACGATATACTTCACTAACGTTTAGTATGGCAGTGGGATAAACCAAATTCTAACTCCTAACCCCAACAATCATCGCCTACTGATTCAAATACGAAGTATATGGATCTACCTCTTTATCTTCTTTCCACTCTTTAGACATACTACAGCCAGTACATCCACCACAGTATCCGCTTTTATTTTCCACAAAGAAAAGGCGATAGATACCACGTAGAAGTATCGCAGCTACTGCAAAACCAATGATAATTACAATAATTAGTTGTATGTCCATGTTATAAAAACAATTTTAAGTGTGAAATGTTTAGAACAACATCCCAATTTGATAAGCTGCAAATGCTATCACCCACGCTAACAATGTGGTATACACGATGGTGAATAAACCCCATTTCCACGAACCTGATTCTTCTTTGATGGCTACAATTGTAGCAATACAGGGGAAATAGATTAATACAAATAGCATGAGAGCGATGGCAACAACTGGTGTAAATACAGGTGTACCGTCACTATGCTTCTCTTCTTTTATACGTGTTTGAAGTGGTTGTTGACTTTGCCCATCTCCAGGATAAAGCACCCCCAGTGTGCTTACAACAATCTCTTTAGCAGCCATTCCGGTAATGATGCTAACCGATATCTTCCAGTCGAAACCCAAAGGACGCATCACAGGCTCCACAAAATGCCCTATTTTACCAATATATGAGTTCTCCTGATGAACCGAAGCACGCATCACCTCGATGCCAGTCACAATGCTATCCTTCTTTAGTGGCGTTATTTCACCTTGCGAATAGAGATTATCCGCTTGCTCTATTTGTTCATCGAAATATACTTCGGTCTCTTTGTTGTGTGGGAAATAGCCTAAAAACCAAATAGCAATAGAGGCAATAAGAATAATACCCCCCATCTTTTGCAAATACTGACGCGATTTATCCCACATGTGTGTGATGGTTGACTTTACAGTGGGCATGCGATAAGGGGGAAGTTCCATTACAAAAGGAGTGTTCTCCTCCTTAAACAATGTTTTGCGGAACAACTTAGAAAGGATAACTGCAAGTAATATCCCAAATAGATAGATAGAAAACAGTGCTGTGCTTGCATGATTGGGGAAAAAGGCACTTACAAAGAGAATGTAAATGGGTAGACGTGCACTACACGACATTAGCGGATTGACTAGCATTGTAATCATTCTGCTGCTACGACTCTCTATGGTCCGTGTAGCAAGAATAGCGGGAACATTACACCCAAACCCCATAACCAACGGGATGAACGACTTGCCATGCAACCCTATTTTATGCATCACCTTGTCCATAATGAATGCGGCTCGTGCCATATAGCCCGAGTCTTCCATAAAGGATATAAATGCATAAAGAATCACGATATTGGGCAAGAAAACAATTACACCACCAACCCCTCCTACAATTCCATCCACCAGCAAATCCTTCAAAGGACCATCGCCCATATTGGCGCGAATAAAATTGCCTATCAATTGCACAGCCCATTCTATCCACCCCATTGGATAAGCCCCAAGCGTGAATGTAGCTTCAAACATAACCCACATAAAGACGAAAAAAAGTGGGAACCCAATATATTTGTTGGTCACGATGGTGTCGAGAATGCGTGTAGTTTCGGATATATTCGTCTTCTCTGATAGGGTTTCGCGCAGTCCGCCAGCAACAAATCCATAACGTGCATTGGTGAAAGCCGACTCAGCGTCTTCTCTCAGCAAGCTTTCGATGTAGTTGCGTTCTTTTTCTACTCGTGCAAAAATAGCTTCGTGCTGCTCAAATGTGCTTACAATTTTTCTGATATCTTGGTCGTTTTCCAACAATTTGATACAGATGTAGCGCAAAGGCATGTTGAGATGAGAAACATCCATCGTTGCACACTGATGCTCCAACCTCGAAATAGCTTTCTCCAACACCCTTCCATACGAAATCTGTACATTGCCACTCTCATTTCCTTCACCCTTTGTGTACATTTCCACCACTTTGTCGAGCATGGCGGGTATTCCAAATCCTTTTTTGCCAATGGTGGGGATGATGGGAGTATCTAGCATCTCCGATAGCAACTCGTAATCGAAATCTCTGCCACTATTTTGCAACTCATCATACATGTTGAGCGCTATTATCATGGGAGTTTTAAGCTCCATTAGCTCCGTTGTAAGATACATGTTACGCTCAAGCGACGATGCCGCGACCACATTGATGATGATGTCGGGCTTATTCTCCAAGATGTATTTCCTTACAAACAGCTCCTCGGGCGTGTATGCCGATAGAGAATAAGTGCCAGGCAAATCCACCAGTTTAAAGGTGTATCCTTTATGTTTTAGCTTTCCCTCTTTCGAATCTACGGTCACTCCGCCGTAATTACCTACATGTTCATGAGAGCGTGAAGCAATGTTGAAAATAGAAGTCTTGCCCGAGTTGGGATTGCCCACCAAAGCAACAGTGATTGTTTTTGAGTCTTTTTGTGCTGTCGATGGTTGAGACAGTGTACCACCATTATTTTCAGCTATATCGTCATTCACAATTTTCTCCGATGCTGGCTTGTCATATTCCGACTCATCCATCTTTATCATCGAAATTTCGATTAGCACAGCCTCGCTACGGCGCAATGACACCTCATACTCCATAATCTGATATTTAATGGGGTCTTTGAGGGGCGCATTCAAGATGGATTTAACCTCTTGACCACGCACAAAGCCCATTTCTAGCAAACGTTTGCGGAAAGCACCGCTCCCATTCACTTTCACAATATAGGCTTTGCCACCAGTATGGAGTTCAGATAAGCGCATAAATAGATATCAAATTGAATTTTTTAGACGAAATAGCTCAAATATTTTTATTGTGTTACAATTTTAAGGTGCAAAGATGGGTATTATTATTCAATTTGACGAGATAAAAGAGGGCTTATTTACAACTGTTTTAAATAAGGGTTGTGCTTAATGTAGCATTCAAAACAGGGTGGATGGGTGGATAGAGGTGGCTTGTGGGATGAAGAGTGGGTGTGTTTTTATATTTTCTTTCTGTTATTCCGAGATACTAACCGATGTTCATTGGGTGAAAAGAAGATTAGCAACATGCAGGAATCATTCGGGTTGCCTCTTTAGTGAAAGGTGACGATAAATTGGGGGTCGGTGACGAAGAATTAGCGTTGGTGACGATCAGGGTGACGATCATTCGGTCTGTGTATCAGGCAGGTGACGATAAATACGATAAAATTAAAAGTACGCACATATAGAATATAAAAAAGTAAATAATATATATATGTAATGTTAGATTTTATCGTGTTTATCGTCAATCTGTTGATTATCAACGTTGTTAATCGTCACCCAATCGTAATTGATCGTAACTGGATGTAATTAATCGTCACCAATCTTCGTTTTATGTTTTTCTCGCTATTCTCTTTTCCCGTTTATTTTGGTTGACGGATGACTAGACATCTTATTTCTCAAAGTTGGAAGCTTCGAGTACACTACCTGTTGGCGCTATTCTCCCGACTTGTGTCTATATCGTATAGCAAAACTCTAACGCTCATTGCTCGCGCGATATTTATTGCAAAGCACCTGCCCTGTGGAATAATGCGTTGCATTAAAACCTATGGTTTTATTCCACTGGGTGAATGTCGCGCAAGCGAAATATCCATTTTACTCCTTTTTTACTTTGGAGACATACTCATTTGGGAATTAGCGAACGGGGTGTACTATAAACTGTGTCACTCCTAGCGGAGTTCTTATTACCAACTAGATTGCAAAGCTACAAAGATTATGCTCCTAACGGAGCAATAGTTAATTCCAATATTGCA
>CAZXGV010000009.1:0-31983 GCA_964640575.1 uncultured Dysgonomonadaceae bacterium | reverse complement strand
ATAATAAAAACAATAGACTCTTTTTCATTTTAATCATATTTTTTTGGTGTTGTATATTTTCACTTATGTAATTAGTGTCTGCTAGGAAACTCCCTGTTTTTGAGTCTTTGATAAGAAAACGACAAAGACAAGGCTTTCGAAGTTTTTGAAACCAAGGAGTTTACTATGGTAAATGACTGTTTCATCCCGATAGCTTTCGGGACGAGAATAACGCAGTATTTGGCGTTTTCTTGCAAAGACTATTTAATTATTAACTCATCCACATCCCCAAATGATGCGTAACCATTCACCACCACACGATCGCCAGACTCCAAACCACTTATTATCTCATATTGCACGGGGTTTTGTCGCCCAATAGAGATAGGTGTGCGGATAGCACGGTCGCCCGACTCATTCAATTTATATATCCATCGTCCACCAGTGTGCTGATAGAAATCGCCTCGCGGCATCACAATGGCACGCTCTGGTTGCCCCAGCTCAATCTGTACACGGTAGCTCTTTCCAATGCGCAAATTGTCTGGCTGATTTTCAGTGAAAACCAAATCCACCCTAAACTGTCTATCCTTCACTTCAGGAACTACCTTAGAGACGCGCAATGGAAATTTATCTCCTTGATAAGTTACTGTAGCTGGGAGTCCCACAGTCAGTCGGTCGATATAGTACTCGCTCAAGCCAGTATGTATCTTGAAGTTATCCATCACTTTAATTTCACCAATATTTTCGAATGCCGCTACACGCTGTCCCTGTGTGACATTGAGAAAACTGAGCTGTCCATCCACAGGTGCTCGCACCACCAGATTGTCCATTCTGCTACGAGCATGCATCACACTTTTTCGAGCACGTTCTAATTCCTTATCCATCAATTCTCTACGCAAGAGAGTAGCTGCGCTGTCTCGCCTCAATCCCTCCAATTGCAGCATGGTGCTTTTGCTTTTGAAGTCAAACTCCTCCTGTTGTACATCCAGTTGAGCCCTACTTTTTACACCCATCTTGTACTCTTCCTCTCCGAGCTGCAAATCCTTCCTTATACGACTCAATTCATACCGTGCCTGCAGCGTCTGCTGTTGCAAAAGTATCGATTTCTGCTCCATCTCCACCTTTTTTTCCTGATAAAGAATCCGCTGTTTCTCCCACTCATCTTGTTGTTCTTCTATCACCCTTTCGAGCTCTGGGTTTTGGAGTGTCAGAATCAGTTCATCCCTCTTCATCATCGACCCCTCTTCTGCCACAATCTCTTTCACAATTCCTGTTTCTAAAGTGTTGAGTCTGATAGTCAGAATAGGTTGCACAATTCCCTCTGCATCCACATAGTCAAGAAAGTGATCTTCCGTTACATTACCAATGATTACCTTCTCTTTGTCAATCCGCTGTTTTTTCCCTCCCGACAGTTGAGTCAGCACAAACAGAAGAAAGAGTGAAAAAGCTACTCCTGCAAGAATAGGATACTGGTATCTTCGCACAAATGATTTTTTAGGCAATCGCTTATCCATTGAAGAGTCGCGTGATTCGTGAAATAGGTCACTGTTGTTTGTTTTGTTCATACAAATAGATTTTAAAATAACTGTTCCGAAACAGTGATAGAATCGTTTAACTGAAAATCATATCCTGTGATGCTTCGTAGCATGTAATAGAGATTCCAATAGTTGTGTAGCGAATTGATATAGGCGCGCTGTGAACTGTCTTTCTCGGCAATGGCAGCGTTGAGATCGAGCAACGAAGACCGCCCCAACAGATAAAGACGATAAGCCACCTCATTTCTGTGGGCAGCACGTTCCGATGTCTTTTTTGCAATAGCTACCCTATTTGCTTGCAGGTTAAACTGTTTTACAAGTTTTATAACATTTGACTCGAAGTCGGTTCGTGCTTGAGCTATCTCAGTCTTTGTTTTCTCAAGATTGCTCTTTGCCACCTCTACACGTCCTTTGCCCACACCCCAATCTACCAATGGAATACGAATGCCAAGACTCACCAACTGCTGATCCATCGGATGGCGATAGGCGTCGCTCAGTCGTTCCGCCGTTTGTGTCAATCCTACCTGCATATATAGATCGGCTTTGAATCCACGTGATGCTTTTGCTTGGGCTACATTGCTTTCACTCTGCAACTGTTGGAGGGCATACATCTCAATATCGGGACTGTTCTGCCAAGCAAAATGGAGCGCATCTGCTACAGAAACTATAAAAATGGGCACTTCCCCACTCACCACAGCTTCTATCTCCACATTATTGCGAATGCCCAAGAAACTGCGTAAATCCTGAATCGTGTTATCTACTTCAATGCCTGCATTCAACTTATTGCTTTGCTCAGTAAGATGATTGATTTCAAGTTGCAACATTTCATTCTCAGTAATAGTACCTATATCGTATCTTCCCTTTGCGTAGCGAAAGAGGGTATCTGCTGCTGCATAGTTATAGTTGGCTGATTGCAATTTGCTTTGGGCTGTTGCCAACTCAAAGAACTTATTGGTAGCCATAGCCGCTACCAATTCGAGGGTTTCAAGATAACTCTTTTTTGCCTCAACATAACGGGTTGGTTCAATTTTCTTATCCCATTTTAGTCGGTTATAGCCGAACAGACTTTGCGAATAACCTAACACTACAGGGGTCGATTTAAAAGAGTGTATTTTGTCGCTAAAAAGGTCCAATCGCTCCACCCCTGTCTCTAAAAATAAGTTTCCTCCAAGAAAAGAGACATTCTGATTGATGGTAAGACTCCCATTATTAAGCAACTGGTTTCTGTGCAAGAAACTATCGGTGCCATCCGGCAAGGTGACAGGGTTGATAGAACGGTTGAGGGAACTGTGACTATTGAATGTGAGACTTGGTAGGTAATTAGCCTTAAAGGTGCGCCAACTCCAATAAGCTGCACGATACCTGTGTCGGGCAGCCACCGCTTGTGGTGATTGCTCGTGTGCCAATGCAATTGCCTCATCCAGTGTGAGTGGCAGCACTTCTTGTGCATGTAGTGTATTGCACAGCAACAAAGAAAGTAGATATAATAAGATTCGTTTCATACATCAATTGATAAGCAAAAAAGATGCCATTGATGTAACACCCTATTAAACAGCTGGATACCCTTAAACCTTCCACTAAAGAAGTGTGCACTATCGCACAAACGAAGTGCATTATCGCACACCTTTTTATCAATAAATGTGTTATATTTGTAGCATCAATGGGGTTGGGATAAAACATCTTGATTATTTAAGGAGGAAAACATGCAGCAAGAGGGAAAAATATTGATTGTGGACGATAACGAAGATATTCTTTTCGCACTCAATCTACTTTTGAAAACTCATGTAGAAAAGGTGAGGGTGACTACACAACCTGAGCGAATACTCCATTTTATTGAATCATACCAACCTGATGTGATTCTGCTTGATATGAATTTCCACCAAGATGCCAGCAGTGGACAAGAAGGTTTCTATTGGCTCGAACAGATTCGCAAGTTTGACCCTAATGCAGTTGTGATTTTTATCACAGCTTATGGAGATACTGAAAAGGCTGTGCAAGCCATTAAAGCGGGTGCTACCGATTTTATTCTTAAGCCGTGGGAGAGCGAAAAGTTGTTAGCTACTGTTTTTTCGGCGCTGCAATTGCGTAAAAGCAAAGATGAAATATCGCAACTCAAAAAGCAGGTAACCGTTCTTGAAAGCAACCGACCACAGATGCCAGAAATTATTGGTGAGAGCGATGCAATGTTATCATTGTTCGAAACCGTTGACAAGCTGAAGAATACCACTGCCAATATACTCATACTCGGTGAAAACGGAACAGGAAAAGACCTCATTGCCAACCTTCTATACCACTCGTCGCCCCGAGCAGACAATGCCTTTGTGCATATCGACTTGGGTAGCATCCCCGAAACACTGTTCGAAAGCGAGCTTTTTGGATACGAGAAAGGTGCTTTTACCGATGCAAAAAAAGAGAAGCAGGGACGGTTTGAAATTGCATCGGGAGGAACGCTCTTTCTTGATGAGATTGGGAATCTATCGCCCACAATGCAGTCCAAGCTGTTGATGGTCATCGAAAAAAGAGAGATTATCCGATTGGGGGCAACAAAACCATTGCCCATTGATGTACGTCTTATTTGTGCTACTAATGCCGATATCCATGAAATGACAGAACAGGGTGATTTCCGACAAGACCTACTCTATCGTATCAATACCATTGAGTTACATATTCCACCTCTTCGGGAAAGAGGTAACGATATTCTGCTGTTGGCAGATTTTTTCAAGGGGAAATATTGTCATAAATACAAGAAAGAGATAAAAAACATTGCTGCATCGGCGCAGAAGAAGTTAAGGGAGTATTCTTGGCCTGGCAATGTGCGAGAGTTGCAACATGCAATGGAACGTGCTGTAATCCTCTCTTCGGGATACACACTCTATGCTGACGATTTTCTGCTTACTCCTCCCACCAAGGGTAAGAGAACAGAGAGTCTCAATCTTGAAGAGCTGGAGAGAGACGCTATCGATCAGGCTCTGAAACAGACCGATGGGAACATGACGCGAGCGGCTGATCTGTTGGGAATATCACGCTTTGCACTCTATCGTAAAATAGATAAACAGTAGAACCAATAAGATGAAAATACCTTCGAAATATCTATTTATCTTCAAAATAGCAGCTATTGTGTTACTATCACTATCTACAGCGTGGTTGTTCCTACATGAGCTCTATTTCTCATCGCTGATTCTTATTATTCCACTAATTATCCTCTCCTTTTCTCTTTACAATGACAGAAGGAAGCTGATTAACCAGATGGAGCGAATGATTTCAGGTATCCGAAATGAAGACTTCACATTTCATTATCCTGAAAAAAACACCGACAATGAGCTCAACCGTCTTTCGAACCAGATGAATGAGGCGTTACAAGTTTTCCGTAATCAAGCTTATCACTCCTATAAGGAGGAGGCAGAGGCGGAGGCGTGGCAAAAACTAATCAGAGTTCTCACGCATGAAATTATGAACAGCATTGCCCCCATCATATCACTTTCGGAGACACTGAGTAAAGAAACTGAAGCAACGAATCAGAGTGAAGAGGAGTGGCAGAATATGCGCCAAGGGATGCAGATTATTCATCGGAGGAGTGCCGGACTACTCTCATTCGTAGACAATTATCGTAAGCTTACCAAAATACCGCAGCCACTGATGCAGCCTATTCCGGTTGGCAATCTCCTTAAATCGATGCAACAACTGGTAGAGGCTGATCAAATTCATTTTACCTACACTTGCTATCCTGAACAACTACTGATTCAAGCTGACCGAAACATGGTAGAGCAAATTCTTATCAACCTGTTACGCAATGCCAAAGAAGCCACAGAAAATCAACCAAATCCAACTATCAGAGTTGATGCTAAACAAGTGGGGAGTGAAGTACATATTACCGTTGCTGACAACGGTAGTGGAATATCGCCCGAAGCAATCAACAAAGTCTTCATTCCTTTTTATAGTACCAAGAGCAAGGGTTCGGGCATTGGACTAAGTCTATGTCGTCAGATGATGATTCTTCACAAAGGGCATATTTCTGTTAGCTCTGACAATCAGGGAAGCCGTTTCACTCTCTTTTTTCAGGTATAGAAACGGATTATATCCAAAAACTTGTGCTTAAACTATAAATAGCAACTAACTAAAAAAACACCCAACTTCACATACTGGATGTAAAATTGGGTGTTAACCTCTCACAATACTGATTATCAACATTATTGCGGAGAGAGAGGGATTCGAACCCCCGGAGGTATGACCCTCAACGGTTTTCAAGACCGCCGCATTCGACCGCTCTGCCATCTCTCCTTAAAAGCTGCGCAAAGATATAATTAATTTTTTAATTAAAAAAGAAAACCATCTCATAATTAAAAATGTTTGGATAATATCTAACCTCCCTCAAATTAAAACAAAAAAATAATCTTATCTTTGTTGAAAACAAACGGTTTATTTATACCTAAATATATGCTATTTACAGAACTACCTTTATGTGATGAAGTGTTGGAAGGCTTGAATGCTATGAACTTTAAAGAAGCCACACCAGTACAAGAAAAGACAATACCACTAATACTACAAAAGAAAGATATAATTGCTTGTGCTCAAACAGGAACAGGCAAAACTGCTGCATTTTTGCTACCCCTTATACACAATTTGCAGTCTGAAAAGCATGAACCTAATAAAGTAAATGCAATTATCATGTCGCCAACACGCGAATTGGCACAACAGATAGACCAACAAATGGAAGGATTTGCCTACTTTTCGCCTTTCTCATCGGTTGCGGTGTATGGAGGAAGTGACGGCGAAGCATGGTCTATACAAAAACAAGGATTGCTGAAAGGTGCCGATGTGGTAATAGCAACTCCAGGAAGATTATTATCACACATCAACTTATATGACATCGACTTTTCGGGAGTAAAGTATTTGATACTTGACGAGGCTGATAGAATGTTGGACATGGGCTTCTATGACGACATCATGAAAATAGTGAACTTATTACCCAAAAAAAGACAAACTCTCCTATTTTCAGCTACAATGCCACCTAAAATTCAAACATTAGCAAGAACAATACTAACTGAACCAGAAGTAATTCAGATTTCAGTGTCACGTCCGCCCGATACTATTTTACAATCGGCTTATATCTGTCACGAAAGCCAAAAAACACCAATTATCAGTCATCTTTTCAAAAAGAAGCAACCTAATAAAGTAATTTTATTTGCTGGATCTAAAATAAAGGTGAAAGAGGTTGCTAGAGTACTGAAAAGAATGGGGATTTCTGTCGATGAAATGCACTCAGACTTGAGCCAAGATCAACGAGAAGAGGTGATGCACGAGTTTAAAAATGATAGAATTGGTATATTGGTAGCTACAGACATTGTGTCGCGTGGCATAGACATTGATGATATATCACTCATCATCAATTATGATGTGCCCCATGATGCCGAAGACTACGTGCACAGAGTGGGCAGAACAGCTCGTGCAGGAGAGCGAGGCATGGCCATCACCTTAGTTGCTCCTGAAGAACAGTACAAGTTTAAACAAATTGAAGAATTTCTTGATAAATCGATCTTCAAAATACCAATCCCGAATGAGCTGGGAGAAGCACCAGAATATGCCCCGGAGCAAAACAGACAAAGCAGAAAACCACAACGAAGAGGGGGGAGTCAAAATAAAAGGCGTAGTTCTAAACCTAAAGGCTCATTTAGAGGTAGGTCAAGAAAAAATCGACCTAAACGATAAAGTAAAGGTCGATTTCTAATAAATTATTTTACATCCTACTAAAAGAGCATTTGCACTCTTATTTTTCTCTAAAGAAAATATTGATAGGTGTACCCGAGAAGCTCCATTTTTCACGCATCCGGTTTTCAATGAAGCGCTTGTAAGGCTCTTTAATATATTGTGGCAAGTTGCAGAAAAATACAAACGAAGGAATTTGTGTATCGCGCAACTGAGTAATATATTTGATTTTAATGAATTTACCTTTATTAGAAGGCGGTGGTGTAGCATCTATTAGTGGTAACATTTCCTCATTAAGTTTGCTCGTTGAGATTCTGGTTTTTCTATTCACATACACCTCTTTAGCCAAATCCATCAATTTGAATATGCGTTGTTTCGTTGTTGCCGACCCAAACAAAATAGGAAAATCTGTAAAGGGAGCTAAACGATAACGGATAACATCTTCAAAATACTTCATTGACTCATTGGTTTTATCCTCCACTGTATCCCATTTGTTTACAAAAACCACCAATCCTTTTCTGTTCTTCTGAATTAAAGAGAAGATATTAAGATCCTGACTCTCTATACCACGCGTTGCATCAATCATTAGAATACAAACATCTGCTTCCTCAATTACTCGAATGGAACGAATTACTGAGTAATACTCTAAGTCTTCATCCACTTTTCCCTTCTTACGTATTCCTGCAGTATCTATAAGATAGAAATTCATACCAAACTTGGTGTAGTGAGAGTGAATAGAGTCGCGTGTAGTGCCAGCAGTTTCAGTTACGATATTACGCTCTTCTCCTAAAAGTGAATTTACTAAAGATGATTTACCAGCATTAGGACGACCTACCACTGCAAACTTGGGTATTGATTCATCCAACACTTCTGCATCCTTGTCACGGTTTAGCTTAGACACCAAATAATCTAATAAATCGCCAGTTCCGGCACCATTAATTGACGAAACATTGTATGGATCGCCCAACCCTAATGAGTAAAACTCAGCCGACTGATACCCTATTTGATGATTATCTGATTTGTTGGCAACTACTATAACTGATTTCCCCGAACGTCTAAGCATTTGTGCTGCCATTGTGTCCAGATCAGTCAAGCCCATCATAACATCTACAACAAAAAGAATAACATCTGCCTCTTCAATAGCTACTCTTACTTGTTTGTTTATCTCATCTTCTAAAACATCTTCAGAATTTACAATCCAGCCTCCAGTGTCTATCAAAGAAAACTCTAAGCCATTCCAAGAAACTTTGCCATACAATCTGTCGCGTGTTGTCCCCGAAACATCGGTAACAATGGCTTGGCGGCTTTTTGTAAGCCGATTAAATAAAGTGGATTTCCCCACGTTGGGGCGTCCCACTATTGCTACTAAATTATTCATAATTTATAATTGCTTTGAGCTTAATGCTACTGGCTTTAAACTTCTTTATTTTGTTTGTTTATAACAAGAAAAGGTAAATTATTTACTCGAAAAAACAGTTTCTTAATCAACACGGTATCCATACGATCTTAATATATTGTCGCGGTCGCGCCAATCTTTTTCAACTTTCACATACAGCTCAAGGTAAACCTTTTTATCGAAAAACTTTTCGATATCTTTTCTTGCCACTGTACCTAGCTTCTTTAGAGCTTTGCCTTGATGACCAATGATAATTCCCTTTTGCGAATCACGTTCGACCATGATGAGAGCACGAATGCGAAGTAACTTACCTTCATCTTTAAATTCCTCTACAGCAACCTCTATTGAGTATGGTATTTCTTTTTGATAGTATAAGAGTGCTTTTTCGCGAATAATTTCTGCTACAAAAAAACGTGCAGGTTTATCTGTTAAAGCATCTTTTTCGAAGTAAGGTGGCGAAACAGGCAATAATTGAATAATTCTTCTTTGAATTAAATCGATACTGAAGTTGTTGAGAGCTGAAATTGGATAAACCTCTGCCTTTGGCAATATTAGATTCCATTGCAAAACCAACTCTTCAAGTTTATCTTGTGTGGTAAGATCAATCTTGTTTATTATTAGTAAAACTGGCTGTTCAAGCTTTTGAACCTTCTCTATAAACTCACTATTCTTATCAAATTTCTCAACTACATCGGTCATATATAACAACACATCAGCATCTTGAAGTGCAGACAATGAAAAATTGAGCATCTGCTCCTGCAATTTGTAATTGGGACGCAACACTCCAGGAGTGTCTGAATATACTATTTGATATTCGGGTGTATTCACAATACCCATAATGCGATGACGCGTAGTTTGAGCTTTCGAAGTGATGATAGATATCCTCTCTCCTACCAAAAGATTCATTAATGTGGATTTTCCCACATTAGGGTTTCCTACAATGTTTACAAATCCTGAACGATGTTTGTTTTCTTCCATGTACTTTTGTTTCTATAATTTCGTTACAAATATAACTAAAAATAAGCGTGATAAATAGATATCCATATAATGTCTTTGCTAAAACATGAATAATATTCTGTTTTCGATAAGCTTACAGTATTGATATAATCATGTCAAGCTCATTCACTTTGATAATAATAAAAACACAACGGATATGCAACAATATACAAACAGAACATTTATAGAAACATACGAATAAAAGAGTATTAGATTAGAGGGTAAGAAAAACTGAGTAAATTTAAACTGTCTGCTCCCCATCGTATCCCCATTTAAGGTACACTGCTCCCCAATTGAATCCTGCACCAAAAGCAGAGAGGATTACATTATCACCTTTTTTCATTTTATCCTCCCATTCCCACAAGCACAGAGGAATTGTTCCAGCACTTGTATTGCCATACTTTTGAATGTTTACCATCACTTTCTCTTTCGCAACACCTAATCTTTTTTGTACTGCATCTATTATACGCTTGTTAGCTTGATGAGGCACAAACCAATCAACATTGTCTATTGGTAGGTTGTTGTTTTGTGCAATCTCTTCCGACACATCTGACATAGATGAAACAGCATACTTAAAGACTACTCTACCCTCTTGATAAATAGAATGTTCTTTATTCTCTACAGTTTCATGCGAAGCAGGATATTTTGATCCTCCAGCCTTCATTTGCAGGTAGGAATATCCCATACCATCTGTATGCAATATCGCATCCACAACTCCCAACTGTTCTTCAGTAGGCTCTATCATGACAGCTCCAACAGCATCACCAAACAAGGGGGCTGTATTTCTATCAGAGTAATTAGTTATTGATGACATTTTATCACCAGCAACCAGCACTATCTTTTTATACTTATTACTTTTTATAAAACAAGATGCCATTTCGAGTCCAAACAAAAAACCTGTACATGCTGCTTGCATATCAAAACAAAACGCACTCTTGATTTGATTAGATTCAGCCACCATTGATGCAGCTGATGGAAATAAATGATCGGGGGTAGTAGTAGCAAAAATAACAACATCAACATCTTCAGGTTGGGTATTCGTTTTCTTCAATAGTTTCTCCACAGCTTTCGAACCCATATATGAAACCCCTCTACCTTCACCTTTTAATATACGACGTTCCTTGATACCCACTCGTGTAGTTATCCATTCGTCTGAAGTATCTACAAGGTGTGAAATCTCATCATTTGTTAGGATATAATCAGGAACATAAGCTGATATTCCAGTAATTACAGCATTTAATTCTCTCATCAAAATTTTATGTTTATAATAAAAACCCCTGAAAAACTAAAGAATTCATTTTTCAGGGTTGTTTTATAGTGTTGAAAATGTGTAGATTATTTCTGCTTACACAATCTCCTTTTCAATTGCTAATTTACCTCTGTAGTAACCACACTCGTTACATACTGTATGATATACATGCCATGCACCACAATTTCCACAAATAGTGAGTGTAGGCGTTTCAGCTTTGTCGTGAGTTCTTCTTTTTCGAGTTCTTTGTTTTGAATGTCTTCTCTTTGGATGTGCCATTTTATATTATATTTTTAGCGTTTTATAATTTACTTTTCTTTTATTCTGTTTATGCAATTACTCGGTACTCTTATAATAGTTTCTTCAACTCGTCCCAACGTGGATCGGTCTCTTCCGATGAATCATCTGAACTATCTTCATCTGTGCCTTCATCTGAAATTTCGTCATCACTATCACCCTCAGAGAGACTCACAGCTTGATGCTTTCGATATTTTGACATCATCATTCTGTTGCACTTTCCTGGTTCATGGACATGCTTTATGGGAATATTGAGCACAATAAACTCGTATAAATACCAAGCAATATTGATAGCTCCTTCCTCTGCGGGAATAATTACTATTTCATCACTCTCCTCGAAGTATTCCTCACCAAGCTTTACGAGTAAACGATTATAAGTATCAATCTCTTGGTTCATTTCATCCAAACATCTATCACAAGGTATTTGAACTACTCCGAACAAATGAAAATTAAATTCGTATCCCTCAATTGTTTTCTTTACGCTGAGTTCCGCTTTAACATTACCTTTCCTAACATCCTCATGATCAATAGAGTCAAAAAACTTTTGCCCCAACTCATATGAATAATCAACAACACTGTCAGGAAAATTATTTAAGTCAATTTTAAAATGACTGAATTTTGCCACTGTCTTCTATTTATAATAAAGCGCCGCAAAGATACTATTTTTTTCTTTACGGGCTTTCTTTTTATTATTTATTTAATTGCTTTAGGTTTAGAGCAAGTCTTTTATGTTATACATATCACTTTTTACCCGCTGCATCCGAAACTATTTGTTGCATCTTATCGAAATTTTCTTCCATGCTTGTCAATAGTTTAAACTGCGCAAGTGTACGTTCAAGGTTATGCTCTTTGTGTTTAGTTTTATAGTATGTATCACCATTTAAGTAGTCGGTTAAAAAACGAACGGTTTGCATATATGTGAGCAGCTTTGCACCAAATGCCAAATTGTCGATTTCAACTTGTGATAAAAACGATGCAGCATTTTCCAAATATCCTTTTGTATATCCTTCAAATATATCCAAATCAATAGACACATTGTCTAAGTTGGTATCGTCTTCTTCACCTGTGTTAGCACCAGTTCGCATAAAATCGCCAAAATCAGAAAGCACATATCCTGGCATAACAGTATCTAAATCGACCACACACAAAACTTGATCATCGGAATCAAACAAAATGTTGTTAACCTTTGTATCACAATGATTTGTCCTTTTGGGAAGTTTTCCTTCACGATGTAGTCTCTCAGGTTCTGTCATTTCTTCTGCACGAGCTTCAATTTCTTTCACCAAGTCGCTCACCTTAGACAATCTACCAGCTTTATTTTTTTCAACTGCTTCTCTAAATTCTTCTAATCTAAACTCCATATTATGGAAATTTGGAATAGTCTCAAAAAGAGGACCGTCTGGCAAATCAGCAAGCATTTTTTGGAAATCTCCAAATGCCAAACCTGCTCTTCGAGCTAACTCTGGATTGATTGTATCGTAGCTCTTACTATCAGTAACAAAATCCATTAAACGCCAATAATTACCATCAGCATCTTTATAATAATATTTGCCATCGTGAGCAGGAACAAAGTTTAGAACTTTACGATCTATATCTGAAACCTTTCTCTCTTCTAGCTTTTTTCGCACGTGATTTGTGACACGTAAAATATTATTTTGCAGTTGTGGAACATCTTTAAAAATTTGGTGATTTATTCTTTGTAGTACATACTCATTGTCACCACTTTTCACTTTATAAGAATCATTGATATGACCTGCTCCTAATGGTTTTACATCAGTTGCATCATTTTTTTCAACAAACTGAAAAACTACTTCTTTTAATTTATCGCTATTTTGCATCGTTACTGTTATTAATATTATTATATATAGTAATTATTGATTTTTTAGTTTTATGGAACAGGCAGGATTAAACATCAAATCTAATCGATTTAATCCAGTTTTGAGTACTAAGTTAGAACAAGATTCTATTCAAATGTGAGTTCCCCAAAAAATTGAGGAACATGAAAATTTGGTTTGGGCAAATCGATAGGATTCCAACTAATGAAATGTGGCTCATTGGTTTCGTCTCCACACTTATAGAAGTTTGCAGCTATTGTTTGTTGAGATAGCCTTTCATCGGCTGAAAAACCCATAGCCTCCTTTGGGATTTCAACATACAATGTCCAATCGCTTAACTGAGCAGCTCCCTTATATTGATGCCTAATGGTTGCGAATCGCTTGATAGAAGACATAAACTCAGATGAGAGCTTCTCGGATATTTCTCTTGTTTCATGATTTGCAGCTAACAACACACCATGGACATTAAACTCAAAGTTGCGATAATTCTTTTCGCCTTTGCGTTGCACAAAAAACTCTACACAGCTATCTTCCCACACCGACATAAAGTCCTTTGTGTTGACAGCACGCAACTCTTCACCTTCCACTTGATAGTAGAGATAAATCTTTTCGTTATCGTGAGCAATGTGAACCGATACAGGTAGGGTTTTCGGGAACTCATTGGGCCAATTTACTTTGTCTATCGTCAAATGAAGACCAGCTTCGTTCAACAACTTTATTTTATCGAATACCGTCTCATATTGAGAGATGTTTTGTTTTGGAATTACAAGTGTGTTCATGTTTTTTGTTTTTAGCTATAATAATTATTCAAAGATATTGTTTTTTATCTAATGAACAAAAATAATCAAAGTAAGAAATTATGAATTCCTATTTGTGAAAATATTTTTGTAATAAAACCATGAAAAAAAGATTATCAGGAGATAGCAATTACTCACGCTTCAATTGTTTAACTCGTTCGTTAAATTTCTTTTCTTCTAAAAGCTCTTCCAAGGTCAGATGCATTCGATACCTCCAATAATGTTGCGAATTGGATGGATCATTAATGCGCTCTTCGTGAGGGTTTTTGTGACGTAATGATTCATCAATAGACATCCAATCTTGCCAGGGTAAAATAGACCACATACCATTGGATGCTAAATGTTGCGCTATAATTTGCTCGCAAATTTCAGCAGAACACTCTTGCGGAGCTTCGCCTTCTCTTCCAAGCATATTATTGTAATAGTATTGTGTGTTTTCCTTGTTTTCCAACCACCAACCCCTTATTGTAGACATATCGTGAGTAGAAGTTGTATTTACGGACAAATAGGGCAACTGATTCAAATCAGAAAAGAGAACGTTGCTTTGCTTCGGCATTCGTTGTATTTCGAGACTCAAAATACGCAACTCATCCATTACCCACCCCACACAATCGGGAACCATACCCAAATCCTCGCCACAAACCAGCATGTTGGTTGCCGAAATTAGCTGAGGCAGTTTGTTCATGGCTTCTTCATACCAGAAAGAATTGTGTCGCTCATAAAAGAAATCATTATAAATTTGATTAAACAACTCTTTTTCACTCTCGTTTAACTGTTTAAAAGAATGGGTAGACTGTGCGGAAATACGAGGATGATAATAACTTGGAGAATACGGATCAGGCACAAACAATACTTCAGCACACAAACTAAGCAATCCATTGCGAATTAGATTTGTTTTATCATCACGCTTATTTGCAAAAAGCTCTACTATCTTCTGTTGTGTATTGCAAAAAGATTTCAATTGAAAGTGTTGAGACGATACTAAATCAAGGTAGTTAGCAACCACCTCCTTTTCATAGTCACCAAAAATAGCAGGGAGCATACTCTCATTGATGTAAGGCTGTGTCATTCTCTTCTTATCAAAAGTGAAACCTCGTTGATTAAGCTCATCACATGACAAAGGCAAAGCGGGACTGAAATGTCCTAATAATGCGTGAACATGATTGGATGAAATCTCCCAAATACGAAAAAATCCTAATATATGATCGATGCGATATGCATCAAAGTAATCGGACATCTTTTCAAAACGTTTTTTCCACCAATCAAAATTGTTCCGCTCCATCTCCTCCCAATTATAGGTTGGGAAGCCCCAATTTTGACCATTCATCGAGAAATCATCTGGTGGTGCGCCAGTTTGCATATCCAAATTGAACAAGTGAGGGTCTGTCCATGCCTCAACACTGTTCCGATTAATGCCAATAGGAATATCGCCCTTTAAAGCAACACCTCGCTCTTGAGCATATTCTTTGACGTGTACAAGTTGCTTGTCAGCTATAAACTGAAGAAATGCATAAAAATCTGTTTCATTTTTTAAATATCTATCCGTTTTCATCAACTTTTCTAACAAATCATGCCGATAGATAGAGTAGTCGCCCCATTCGTCAAAGTTAGCAGTTTCATGCTTATCGCGCAACACGCAAAAAGAGACATAAGGAAACAGCCACTCTTCATTGTTAGTGTAAAATTGGATGTACTTATCCGACTGAAGAGTCTTCTCTCCTTCTTCTAAAAACAAATCCCTTAAAAAAGCACGCTTCAGCGTAAAAACTCTTTCATAGTCAACACCTGCAAGATCATTCAACTCCTTTGCTTTAGCCTGATATGCCTTCAGCTTATCTTTGTGTTGCAAAGCATATTGATTGATTGATATATAAATTGGATTCAATGCAAATATTGAGATTGAACTATAGGGATAGGAATCAGTCCACGTCCCTGTAGAGTGAGTATCGTTGATGGGCAAAATCTGTATTATATCTTGCTCGGTCATCACAGCCCAATCAACCATCAGTTTTAAATCGAGAAAATCGCCAATACCAGCACTGTTTTTCGATTTAAGTGAGAAAAGAGGAATAGACACTCCTTTGCCTTTCCACTGATAAGAAGAGTATCTGTAAGATATTCCCATTTCGATGTGTACAGTCCTCGTTTTTTGCGATGCATGACTAACACGAAGCACCCTGTCTTCTCCTTCTTCCCAGTGAGCTTTATTCGGATTATACTTATCAACAATGGCAAACTTATAGTAAACATCGGATGCAAAATCAGCAGCATTTAGCTCAACCTGCCATTCACCGTAGCGAACAGATAACAAAGGTACAGCCTTTTTTAAATCCCAATTGCCAAGAGCATCATCTTGTCCACAAATAACCAAATGCTCATTTTTATTTGCAAAAGGACAAATAACATTCAATAGTATGCTATGAGAAAACTTAGGTGGAGTAATAGATTTGAGAGGTTGTCTAAAAACCGACTTTGTAAAAACTGAGGTATAGAGATAAGTATGGACTATTTCTTCTTTCCAATAATCATTGATTATAAACTCACTATTTCCCGATAGCATTACCAAGCGACAAGGTGACTCTTCTCTCCTCACCATTTGTCCGTTCTTGCGAACAAAGTAGTAATACTCTATGGGATGTTCTGTTGTCCTGGCGAGTTGAATTTCGCCAAACCATGCAACACCATTATAAGTAGTTAGCACTAACGCATCATCCCTATTTAAGTCGCCTAATTGAGGTATAGAGCCTGTAATACAAAGCTCCTCACCCCATTGAGTTTTATACTCTATATTGAATTTAAGAATAGTCATACACATACAATTTAACCCGCATTATTCATCACGTTTATTACAGCTGAATATTACGGGTTAGCATATTACAAACGAATTGACACTCAATTCAAATCCTGATATTTTTTTCGGTATAACCTATTGCCAATCGTAAAAAATCTACTTGTATCACAATGCAAACTACTCACCCTCTCTAAAGTAGAAAAAGTATCAGGATTTGCGCTGTTATAACGCGCAAAAACATTGTTAATGGATAGACAGTAGCATAGTTTACTGCTGGCATATCATTCCCCGAAGATGTATTAGAAAATGATAAGGCTGGTGGATTAGTCATACTTCCAGAAATAAGCCCCATTAATGTAAAATAGTTCAACTTAAAAACTAAACGTCCCACTGTCCCCACTATAAACAAGGGCACAACAGTAATAATAAATCCATACCCAACCCACAAATATCCTCCACTCATTATAGTTTCAACAAAGCCTCCACCAGCTTCTAAACCCACACAAGCTAAGAAAAGCGATATGCCAATTTCACGAAGCATCAGATTGGCACTCATTGTGGTGTAAGTAACCATTTTATAACGAGGTCCAAACTTGCTAATCAAAATTGAAACAATCAGTGGTCCTCCTGCCAAACCTAACTTCACGGGTTGAGGAATTCCGGGAATCATAAAAGGAATGCTACCTAACAACATACCCAAAGCAATTCCGATAAATATAGAAATCAAGTTAGGCTCGCGCAAACGCTTAAGAGAATTACCTAAGAAACCTTCAATTTTTGCAACTGAGCTTTCAGACCCCACAACAGTCAATCTGTCACCTATTTGTAATTGCAACTTTGGATCTCCAATTAAATCTAATCCTGCACGGTTTACGCGTGTTACGTTTATACCATAAAGATTTCTAAGCCTTAGATTACCAATAGTTCTACCATTTATTTCGGGTTTAGTAATAACTATTCGTCTTGAAACAAGTTGTTTATCTAACTTAGACCATTCATCTTGGTCCATTTCAACTTTTTCACCCAAAAGAACTGAAACAGAGTCAATATTTTGCAAATTGCTAACCACCAACACTATATCACCCTCATTCAAAACAGTTTTAGGATATGCAATTTCTAACTTCCCCTCTTTTATATGTTTTATACGAGAGATCACAAACTCTTTATCGATGAGGGCTTTTGTTTCGGAAAGTGTTTTACCAAATATAGCGGGATTACTTATTTTCAGAGAAAACATTTGAGCTTCTGTATATTTTGAGTCATCCAAACTATCCAGCTCTCGGCCCTCTTTTGCTGAGTTAATTTTAAAAATATAACGAAACAGTATTAAAGAGGCAATTACACCCACAACTCCTAATGGATAGGCAACCGCATAAGCCATTGATATAGTGGGGTCACTGCCTCCAGTTATATCAAAAAAAGTTTGTTGTGCAGCTCCAAGTCCTGGCGTGTTTGTTACAGCACCCGAAAGGATACCCACCATTGTGGAGATAGGTAAACCTGTAGCTAAATAAATGACATAAGTTGTGATAACTCCTAAAAACACAATAGATGCTGCAAGCATATTCAGTGTTAAACCACCCTTCTTGAAAGAAGAGAAGAAACTGGGTCCTACCTGCATACCTATTGAATAGATAAACAAAATAAGCCCAAACTCTTTAACAAAGTGTAGAATAACAGGGTCGATGGTGAGTTCAAAATGCCCAAATGCAATACCAACAAAAAGTATCCATGTAATACCAAGGGATACTCCAAAAATTTTAATTCTACCTAACGCAATTCCGATAGAAATAACTAACGCAAAGACGAACATAGAATGTGCAACTCCTGTTCCAAAAACTAATTCATTTAACCAATCCATTTGTTTTAACTCTTGTCATAAGAGCCTTTATATAATTTAAATACCCTAAAACTATTTCCACTAATGTCTTACAAAAGTAACACAATAAATGTTGGGATAAAAATATAAATCTTTATTGATTCTAATTTTTGACGCATACAACCGCTGTCCACTTATCTTTTTGCTCTTGCTTTTGATAATTCAAATTATATTTTTGACACTCCAACTTTATAGCAGGAACATCTTCTAAGTAAAAGCCACTCATAATAAGTGTAGCTCCCTTATTCATAATTTTTGCATAGTGCTTAATATCTTGGAGTAGAATATTGCGATTGATGTTGGCAAAAATAAAATCGAACATATCATGTTGAACTAAATCAACCTCTCCTAATCGAACATCTACATTTTGTATCCCGTTTAGCAACACATTTTCTTTGGCATTTTCATAAGCCCATTCGTCAAAATCTATCGCAACACTATCAGCTGCGCCCATTTTTGATGCTAAAATTGCAAGAACTGCCGTTCCGCATCCAATATCTAACACTGATTTATTTCTCAAGTCCAGTTTTAATATTTCCTGAAGCATCAAATAGGTTGTTTGATGATGTCCCGTGCCAAACGCCATTTTAGGATCTATCATTATCTCATAATCATATTGATCCTCAACGGAGTGAAATGAGCTTTTAACAAGACATTTGCCAGAAACCACCAATGGTTTGAAGTAGTTTTTCTCCCACTCTTTGTTCCAATTTTTTTCCTCAAGCGCACTAAACTTATATTCAATTTTCACGTCTGTCAATAAACTATTCTCCTCTAACGATAAAAGTTGAAACAACTCCTTTATTTTTTGTTCAGAGAAGTTAGCTTGAGGTATGTATGCACTTAACCCACTCTTGGTGGCAACAAAACTCTCATATCCTATATTACCTAAATAAAAAGATAAAATGTCAGTTATATCCTCATTGATGGTGTTAGTGACAAGCGAAAGTTGAATATATTTCATAAGTAAAAAAGTTTATGACAAAAGTAACACATAAAAGCCATATATTTGCAAAACAACATCTATTTCGATGTTTTTTTGTTTAGAAGTGTTACAATTATCTTTTTCTCTAAGTTTAGCAAGCATAATATGATATATTTTGCTACTTTTATTTTTTGTAAAATACAATCGGATGAAAAATTACTTCTTAATCACTTTGCTCGTTTTTGGTGTTTTTCAACTCACTGCTCAAGAAGTGGATGACACACAAGATATTGATGAATTAATCAAAAAAGGCATCGAACATCATGATGCCAGAGAATATAAACAAGCTATAGAGACCTATAAAGAAGCATTGGAAGCAGACCCAAACTCAATGATTGCCACCTATGAATTGGCACTATCATATTTGGCATTAAGAGATTATAAAAATGCCTCTGAATTCAGCACAAAAGTTATCAACTCCGACAATAAAGATCTGCTAATCGGGGCTTATGGTGTCAAAAGTGAATCGCTTGCAGAAACAGGAAATGTAGACAAAGCAATCGAGCTATTAGAATATGCTTTACGGAAACTTGGAAACGATTATTATTTGCATTTCAACTTAGCATTGAATTATTATAAGAAAGGTAATTTAGACAAAACTATTGACCACGTTAATAATGCTCTCAACCTTAATAAGTCTCAAAGTGGAGCTTACCTATTGTCAGCTTATGCTTTGAATGATAAAGATATTTGGGTTCAAAGTATTCTTTCTTTCCAAATCTTCCTCCTTATGGAACCCGATAGTCATCGTTCGAAAAATGCTTTTGAAGAGATGCTTCAAGTAATGCATGTAAAAGAAACAACCGAAGAGCCAGTGGAACGTTCCTTTATTCAAAAACAACTGGAACGACACGCCAACAAAAATGATTCTGTTGAATCGACTAAGAATATTCCCTCATTAGAAGAATTTCAAGGTATTGATAGGCAACTTGTCTATCAAGCAATACAAAACACTAAAGACTCACTAATGAGTACTATGAGCCAAGACACCTTGATGATTGACTCAACAAATACAACCCTTTACACCACTTTCAAAGAAGTAACACGGACAATTTTTACTGTTCTAAGTGATGCCAACGATGAGACAAAAAGTGGTTTTATATGGAGTTTTCATGTACCGGTTATGACTACTATTTTGAATTCTCGTTACTTCGACATATATTGTCGGTATATAAGTGTTGCTTACTTCCCCGAATCGCTAAAATGGTGGGAAAACAACCAAGAGGCTGCCGCCAAATTTGTTCGATGGTTTGAAAAAGGTGAAGAAAATGAGTAGAATAGAATTAAAAACAATATCTTTGCGATGAATCGCAACGTATGAAAACAAATTTCAAGGAAGAAGACATATTAGAGTTACTACGTAACCCTGACACACAACGAGAAGCTTTTGATCGTGTAGTGAAGGAGTATAGTCAACAAATGTATTGGCAAATACGAAAAATGGTATATTCACATGAAGATGCAAACGACATTCTTCAAGATGTTTTTATCAAAGCTTGGCTCAACATAGATAAATTTAGGGGTGACGCAAAACTTTCGACATGGTTGTATAAAATTGCAATTAACGAAAGCATTACTTTTATAAATAGGTCTAAGGCAAAATTAAATTTGTCTATCGACGATGATGACTCTTTTCTAATTAACCAACTTGAAGGAGACGAATATTTTGATGGCGATCACGCTGAGTTGCTACTCCAAAAAGCAATAGTGACACTACCCGAAAAACAACGATTAGTATTCCAAATAAAATACTTTAACGAGATGAAATATGAAGAAATGTCAGAAATACTTGGCACCTCTGTAGGAGCACTTAAGGCTTCATATCACCATGCAGTGAAAAAAGTAGAGAAATTTTTAAAGGAAAGTAATTAAACCTTTCAAATATAGGGTAGTCATATTTAGCACAAAAGTACGCGATAAGCAATACAAAATAAGCAATACACAATAAAACTAAGGAGCAGCCCTCCAACAAAATATGGAAACAAAAAAACAAACATTGGCAGATATTGGTAACAGAGTTCCATTTAGGGTTCCAGAAAACTATTTCTCGCAAGTTAATGAAACAATCATGGCTAATCTACCCGAAAAGGAAGCACCCGTGATTGAGACTATATCATTGTGGGATAAAACCAAACCTTGGCTTTATATGGCAGCAATGTTTTTAGGCTTATTTTTTATAATAAAAGTACTTACTACAAACACACAAACTAAATCATCTGATCAAAATACAGCATCTGCTTCTATTTCACAACAAGACTATTGGAGCGGAATTGAAATTTCAGAAGATGAATTTTTTGAATATATAGAGACGCAGTTTGTAGATGAAAATTATTACGATTTAGTTTACAATCAAGATTACTTGAATAGCTTATAATTTTTTTATGAAAAGAACATTACTTCTTATATCTATCTCATTCTTGTTTATAAATATTCTATGCATAAACGCTCAAGACTCAAGCAAATCGCTTATGAATTTGCAAGCCTTTGAGAAAAGCAAACAGGAGTTTATAATAAAAGAAGCTGGGCTAACCCAAGAGGAAGCTGATAAGTTCTTCCCCCTCAACAGCGAACTTCAAAAGAAAAAACTTGAGCTTCATCGAAAGCATAAAGAAGACATGAGACAATCACAAGAAACGGAAAACATGTCGGATGAAAAGTACGAACAATTGATAAAGGAAAACATAAACTTTAAGATGAAAGAAGCCGAGTTGGATAAGGAGTACTCCGAGAAATTCAATAAATTAATATCCCCTCAAAAACTATTTAAGGCACAACAAGCAGAGCGAATTTTTATGCAAGAAGAATTGCGGAAGTTCAGAGAGTCTAAAAAGGACGGTAGAATAACTACAGGTAAAAGACACAAATAAAGCCCTCACGTGTAGCTACTTACCACTTTAAAAAGCATCAATAAGAACTTCAAAACAACGCAAAAAACATATTTTTAAAATATTAAAATCTATATTAACACGAAGATAGTTGCATAGACAACTTTATTTATTTACATTTGCCAAATCAATTCAAACGACTTCACCTGAAAACATTCAATCAGGTGATTTTTTATTATAAAATAAAAATTGAAATTCAATGCATTTCGATAAAAAACTCATTCAATTCATATTATGAAGCAAATAAATGGACATATTTCACAAATTATTGGTCCGGTTGTAGATGTTTCTTTTGATATTTCAGATGATGACAATACAACCCTACCCTCTATACACGATGCTCTTTCCATAACAAGATCAGATGGAAGTGTCCTCATAGTTGAAGTTCAACAACATATCGGAGAAAACGTAGTAAGAACAGTTGCAATGGATTCAACTGATGGGTTGCGACGACACATGGAAGTTGTGGCAACTGGTAGCCCTATCAACATGCCTATAGGAAATCAGAATCGAGGCAGATTAATGAATGTTACTGGCGAGCCAATTGACGGATTGCGTCCTCTCACTAAAGATGCTGCTAACCCCATTCACCGTGAACCTCCTAAATTTGAAGACCTTTCCACAACTACTGAAGTACTATTTACTGGGATAAAGGTTATCGATTTGATTGAGCCTTATTCAAGAGGAGGAAAAATTGGACTCTTTGGAGGAGCAGGTGTTGGGAAAACAATTCTCATTCAAGAATTGATAAACAATATTGCAAAAGGACAAGGTGGATACTCTGTTTTTGCGGGTGTTGGAGAGCGCACTCGTGAGGGTAACGACCTACTTCGCGAAATGATTGAATCGGGTATTATCGATTATGGCGATGAGTTTAAGAAAAGCATGGAAGAGGGTCATTGGGATCTATCGAAAGTGGACTATGATGCTGTTGAAAAATCGCGTGCAACTCTTATTTTCGGTCAAATGAATGAGCCACCTGGAGCACGCTCTTCGGTTGCTCTATCAGGACTTACAATTGCAGAGTCTTTTCGTGATATAAGCACAGAGGGAAAAGCTGATATATTATTCTTTATAGACAACATATTCCGTTTCACCCAAGCTGGCTCCGAAGTTTCAGCACTTTTAGGCAGAATGCCTTCGGCAGTGGGATATCAACCAACTTTGGCTACCGAAATGGGTGCAATGCAAGAACGCATTACTTCAACAAAAACAGGATCTATTACATCGGTTCAAGCAGTATATGTACCTGCTGACGATCTTACAGACCCTGCACCAGCAACAACTTTCTCTCACCTTGATGCTACCACAGTGTTGAGTCGACAAATATCAGGACTGGGCATTTTTCCAGCAGTCGACCCCTTAGAGTCATCATCACGTATATTGACTCCCGAAATAGTGGGTCAAGAACATTATGATACGGCACAACAAGTAGTTCAAATATTACAACGATACAAAGAGTTGCAAGATATTATCTCTATTTTAGGAATGGAGGAGTTGTCGGATGAAGACCGTTTGACAGTTAATCGAGCACGCAAAGTGCAACGATTCTTATCTCAGCCCTTTAATGTGGCAGAACAGTTTACAGGTCTACCAGGAGTGATGGTTCCCGTGGAGGAGACAGTCAGAGGATTTAAAATGATTCTTGAAGGAGAGTTAGATGAATACCCCGAAATGGCTTTCTTAAACGTAGGAACTATAGATGATGCAATTGCCAAAGGCAAAAAATTAATGGAACAAGCAAATAATTAAATATACAATTAGTGAACCACCCCAATCTCAAATTAGAAGTATATACTCCCAATGGAATGCTTTTCGATGGAGAAGTTTATTCTGTTACTCTACCAGGTGCGAAAGAGATATTTACAGTTCTAAAGCATCACGGTGCTATTATCTCTTCTTTAAAAAAAGGAGTAATAAAGTATAAGCTTGACGAAGAGGATGAAGAGTTTTTTACTATTGATGCATTAGGTGGATTTGTCGAAGTGAAGAATAATGTGGTTACAGTGTGTTTAGAAACAGTTATAAAATGAAAAAATTAAGACAAAAGCTTATACTTTTACTCGCACTCTTTGTTGTAGTTGTGGGGGTTGGTTCTTGGCTTATTTTAATCAACTTTTTTCCGCATCTTGCATTTAAAGACTATCCGCTGATACCGCTATTTTTTCTCATTATAGGTGTTGTGTCGATATATATTCTTACTAACCTAAAAAAAGAGAGACCCAATAAATTGCTCAATGCATTTATGTTGATTCGTGGTATAAAAATGGTTTTTGCAATTATTTTAACTACTGTCTATTCTTTAGTGAATCGAGCAGAAATAAAAAGTTTTGCTATTATGTTGGTTGTATTCTATCTGTTCTATTTGTTCTTTGAAACATATACTTACATTAGACTTGAAAAATGGAACAAGAAGAATCTAACTTCAAAAAACAAAAAAGAAGAACAATGATAAAGAGGCTCAACTTTATATTATTACTTGTTTTGTCTGTTTCTTTCCTGATTACCAATGTATCAGCGCAAGAAGCAGTAGGGAGTGATGTGTCTAATGAGCAGGCACAAGGAGAGAAAATAGATGTGCAAGAGCTAATTTTAGAGCATCTTGCTGATACTTATGAATGGCATCTTTTTACAATCAATGAGAAAGCGATCACCATTCCGCTACCAGTAATTTTGTATAGCAAAAAATATGGGTTCAATATATATTCATCGTCAAACATAGAATTACATCATACACTTTACGATGACGTCCCATATTACATAGCAACCGAAGGAGAGTATAAAGGAAAAGTGGTATACAGAGTGGGCGAAGATGAAAAAAGACCACTCGACCTATCCCTCACCAAAAATGCAGCATCAATATTGATAAGCTCATTCCTACTCGTATTAATAGTGGTGGGCATTTCACGCAACTATGAAAATGACTCGCTCGAAGGCAAAAAAGGGTTTAGTGGAGCTATGGAGTTTCTAATAGAAAGCTTACTGAATGATGTTATTAGGCCATCGATAGGGAAAAAGTATAAAAGATATGCACCTTATGTGCTCACACTTTTCTTTTTCATATTTTTCAACAACTTGTTAGGATTAATACCCTTCTTTCCAGGTGGAGCAAACGTTACAGGTAATATATCTGTAACAATGGTGCTTGCAATATTTACCTTTTTAATAATCAACCTAACAGGCTCAAAGTCATACTACAGAAGTCTTTTTTGGCCCGATGTGCCCACATTTCTCAAAGCACCTTTACCCTTGATGCAAATTATTGAATTGGTTGGCACAATTACCAAACCATTTGCTTTGATGGTGCGTTTGTTTGCAAACATCACAGCCGGACACTCCATCATGTTAGGGTTGACAAGCTTGGTATTTGTTACAGTGAGTTTAGGTGCTGGTGTAAATGCAGGAATGACAGGTGTTTCTGTTCTTTTCAACATATTCATCTTTTTCTTGGAGATGCTTGTAGCTTTTATACAAGCCTATATATTTACATTACTCACATCGGTGTTTATTGGCTTAGCCAGAAACCCTGAACCTTCAAAATAATCAGATTACAGAACTAAAATATTAATAAATAAATTAATCATTAAAATTAAAAACTATGTTATTATCAGTATTACTTCAAGCCGCAGGAGCGGTCGACTTCGTTTCAATTACTGCTGCCTTAACTATTGCTATTACAGTTGTTGCAGCAGGATTTGGTATTTCTAAAATTGCAGCATCGACTATGGACAACATGGCACGCCAACCAGAGGTGGCTCCAGACCTCCGCATGAGTATGATTATTGCTGCCGCTTTTGTTGAGGGTGTAGCTCTATTTGCAATTGTTGTTGCTGGTTTTATTCTATAAAAAACATACTATATGTCATCACCTTTGTTGTCAGCATCTTTGTTAACTCCCGATCCAGGATTAGTGTTCTGGATGACAGTTGCATTTGGACTCGTACTTCTCATTTTAGGTAAGTTTGCTTTTCCTGTAATTTTAGATAAAATAGACAGTCGAAAAAAGTATATCGACGAGTCGCTTGATGCAGCAAAACAAGCCAATGAGAAGTTGGAGCATACTCATGAGCGAAACAAAAAGCTTCTTGATGCTGCTAAAAGAGAAAAAGAGCAAATTCTACGGGAGGCAGCAAAACAAAGAGCGTTGATTCTTGAAAAAGCTAACAAAGAGGCTATAGAAGAGACAAAACATCTCATTGAGAATGCTCGCAAGCAAATAGCCCAAGAGAGAGAAGAAGCTATCAATGCCATTAGGCGAGAAATAGCACTTATATCTGTGGATATTGCCGAAAAGGTATTAAGAGATAACTTAAAAGACAAAGAAAGTCAAATGAGCATGATAGAACGTCTTGTGGATGAAATCAATCTATCGTAAACGCATAAAATTAAATGAATAAAGGATTAATAGCAGTGAGGTATGCAAAGGCTTTGTTGATGTTTGCAGAAAACAACAACAAGGAGAGTGATATTTATGAACAAGCTCTGTTTCTACAGGATGTTTTTGTAAAGACACCCTCTCTGCATACTGCACTTGAAAATCCATTAATTCCCCAAAAGAGAAAAAGAGAATTTATCATTACTGCCTCTGGCGAAAATGTTTCCGCCCTTTTCATAAAGTTTATCGACTTGTTGATAGAAAACGGCAGGCAAGATTGTTTGCAAAGCATTATGATGCAATATCAAGACTTGTATAACAAAAGCAAAAACATTATTCGTGGCAAACTAATTACAGCAGTTGAAATAGACGATGCCACAGTGGCTCATTTAACAAAATCAGTGGAACTGAAAGTAGAAGGCAAATTGGAGTTGAAAAAAGTGGTAGATCCTACAATTTTAGGTGGATTTATTTTAGATTTAGATTCGATTCGATGGGATGCCAGTCTGATAAGACAATTGAATTCAATCAAACAACAGTATATCCAAAGAAACAGGCGAATTATATAACTACTCTTTCTTTCTTTGCAAAAAAGAACAAATACTCAAGAGTAAGAGGTTGTATATCATACACTAACTATTCAACTTTCTAAAAGTCAAAAACAGAAAAAATGTCGAACAATAAAATAAAAGTAAGTGAAGTATCAGATATTCTTCGTGCACAACTCGAAGGAATAGATTCTGGAATTCAGTTGGATGAAGTAGGCACCGTGTTACAAATAAGTGATGGTGTTGCTCGTATCTATGGATTGAGAAATGCTGAGGCAAACGAGTTGCTTGAGTTTGAAAATGGAATGCAAGCCATTGTCATGAACTTAGAAGCTGACAATGTGGGAGCAGTGTTGTTAGGACCCACAAGCGAAATTAAGGAGAACGACATTGTTAGGAGAACTGGCAGGGTTGCCTCTATTTTTGTGAGTGAAGAGATGCTTGGCCGCGTTATCACTCCTCTCGGACATCCCATTGATGGACGAGGAGACATTAGCGGCGAGAAGTTTGAAATGCCTTTCGAAAGAAAAGCACCAGGTGTTATATACAGACAACCTGTGAACGAACCTCTTCAAACTGGCTTGAAGTCAATTGACTCTATGATTCCGATTGGTAGAGGACAGCGCGAACTAATTATTGGCGACCGCCAAACAGGTAAAACAACCATTGCCGTTGATACAATTATCAACCAAAGAGAAAACTTTGAAGCGGGCAAACCCGTCTATTGTATCTATGTAGCTATTGGTCAAAAGGGTTCTACTGTTGCCTCCATTGTAGAAACATTGAGGCATCATCGTGCTATGGACTACACAGTGATTGTGGCAGCCAATGCATCCGACCCCGCAGCACTTCAGTATTATGCACCCTTTGCAGGCGCAGCCATTGGCGAATATTTCAGAGATACTGGTCGTGATGCACTCATTATTTTCGACGACTTGTCAAAACAAGCTGTTGCCTATCGCGAAGTGTCCTTGATACTCCGTCGCCCTTCGGGACGTGAAGCCTATCCAGGCGATGTGTTTTACTTACACTCGCGCCTGCTCGAGCGCGCTGCTCGTATTATCAATCAGCAAGAAGTAGCTGAAAAAATGAATGACATACCCGATAGTCTGAAAGGAAAAATAAAAGGGGGAGGTTCTCTCACTGCACTACCTATTATAGAAACTCAAGCTGGAGACGTGTCTGCATACATTCCAACCAATGTGATATCTATTACAGATGGGCAAATATTTTTAGACACCGAGCTGTTCAATCAAGGCAATAGACCTGCCATTGATGTGGGTATATCAGTTTCGCGTGTAGGTGGTAATGCACAAATTGAACCCATGAAAAAAATTGCAGGAACACTCAAAATGGACCAAGCGCAATTTACTGAACTATCTGCTTTTACAAAATTTGGTGGAGACTTGGACAGAGTGACAGCCATGACCATCGATAAAGGACAGAAAAACGTAGAGTTACTTACTCAACCCATCAATAAACCAATGAGTGTTGAAAAACAAGTTGCCTTACTCTATTGTGGTACAAATGGCTTACTCGCCAAAATACCTATCAGCAAAGTAAAAGAGTTTGAAAAAGAATTTTTAAGCACTCTCGAAACACTTCACCAAGAAGATGTATTGGATGTGATAAAAGGCGGTAAAATAAACGATGATGTTACACACATAATTGAAAAAACAGCAGAAGATATTATAAATAGAATTCTATCTACAAGCAAATAAAAAATGGGCTCTTTAAGAGAAATAAAAAACAAAATAAGCTCTGTCAAATCTACACAGCAGATAACTTCTGCCATGCAGATGGTATCGACTGTGAAGTTGTCGAGAGCACAAAGGATTATTGAAAACTTTCGCCCTTACCAAGAAAAAGTGAGTGAACTACTTACAAACTTTTTAAGTTATGGAGAAGACGAGACAGCATCGTCGGTGTTTGAAGAGGTGCGCAAGGTGAATAAAGTTGCTATTGTTGTTTTTTCGGGAAATATGAGTTTGTGTGGTGCATTCAATGCAAATGTTATAAAAGAGTTTGTGAAAACAACCGAAGAGCTATCGCATCTATCCAAAGAGAACATAGAAGTTTACTCAATTGGGAAAAAAATCACACATGCTGTCAAGAAATTAGAGCTCGGACCCAAATTCGAATCAGATAAATTGGCAGATAGCCCCAACTATGAAGACACTGTAGAGATAGCAGACAATCTAATGAAGCAGTTTGCTGATAAAGAGATTGACAAAGTAATTGTAATCTATCATCATTTCCGTAGCAAAGGAAGTCAGATACTGACAACAGATACGCTTTTGCCATTTTCATTTGAAGAGATGAAAGGAAAAGAGGATGACTCCTACATCGACTACATTATAGAGCCTGATAAAGATACTATTTTTTTGGAGCTAGTTCCTCAAGTCATCAAACTGAAACTATACTCCTATCTTCTCGAATCGTACACATCAGAACATGCTGCACGCTCTATTGCAATGCAGGGAGCTACAGATAACGCGGATGAGCTGCTGGAAGAGCTCTCATTAAGCTACAACAAATCGAGACAAGAGAGCATTACTAATGAGCTGTTGGATATTATTGGAGCAACGTTTAAGTAGTATTTTAGCTGTTGGCGGTTGGCTATTGGCTGTTAGCAGTTAGCTTCGCTGACACAAGTCCCCGCTGGCGCAGACATTTGTCTGTGCCTTTTACTGTTAGCAAGAAACCCACACGAAAGGATTCGTACAAGAGCGATGATGAATATTCAAATCAATGTGCGAAAAAACCTTATTTGTACTTTTTTAAAACCTACTATATAACTAAACTCTATTTTGCTGTATATGAGCTCTTTATTGAAAACGAGTTTAAAGTTATTTCTTTTGATGTTCGTTTGAAAAACGTGGTGGACTTAGTAACCCCGCTCGCGCGGATTTGGAAATAGGGCGCGAACGAGACACACCACACACACCTCACACCTCATACCACAAAAGAAAAAGGACATCCACCACTGGACATCCTTTTCCTACTCTTCCAACACGTTTACCTCAATCTACTAATCCAACAACGAGTCTGGATCTAAGTTATCGTGCTCAATATCCAAGAAATACTTATACGTACCCACTCTCAAGTCAGAGCAAGCATCATAATCACATACTATTATCCCTTTGCGGTGCAATTGCAATGCACTCACTGTCCACATCTGATTGACAGATCCTTCCACTGCGTGGTATAGCGCTCTTGCTTTGTGACTTCCATTCACCAAAATCAAAATCTCTTCCGATTCTAAAATAGTACCTACTCCCACAGTGATTGAAGTTTTGGGAACTTTATCCACATCATCGTCAAAGAAACGAGAGTTGGCTACAATTGTTTTTGTAGTAAGCGTTTTGATACGTGTACGCGATGATAGTGACGAGCCTGGCTCGTTGAATGCAATGTGTCCATCGGTACCCACTCCACCTAAAAACAAATCGATGCCACCCATATCCTTAATCTTTTGGTCATAAGCTTCGCACTCTGCCTCAATATCTTCTGCCACACCATTCGGGATGTTTACATTCTCTTTTTTGATGTCGATATGATTAAAGAAAGTCTCCCACATAAAATAGTGGTAGCTTTGAGGGTGGTCGGCATCCAAGCCTATATATTCGTCCAAATTAAATGTAACCACATTCTTGAACGACACTTCTCCCTCTTTGTACATCTTAATCAACTCTTTGTACATCTTAATTGGCGAGGAGCCAGTTGGCAAAGCAAGCTTAAAAGGTTTTTCAGGCGTTGGATTAGCCTTTCTTATTTTAGATACTACATAATTTGCAGCCCATTTTGCTAATTGATCTGCATTGGGTTGAATAATTAATCTCATACTTTTATTTTATTATTTAGTTAATTTTTTATCCGTTATTCTTGTGCTACCGCTTATAATACAACAAATTGTTGTTATTCACAATCGGTACTCTTATTGGGAACAATCTCATCGCCCGACAACACCTTCTTAGCCATATTGCTTCCCAATGTTTTTGCCATTTCGTACACATCCTCATCCATCGATTGTTTCATGTCAACAGGGTTGCACACAATTTCGAATTTCATTGTATCGGCAAATTTACCCAACAATCTCAATGAAGTACCAGCCCAAGTATATCCACCAAAGTATCCGAAATACCTGTTTTTCAAGTTTTTGTTCGATAGCTCGTCAATCAAGTTTTGCACCGCAGGATAGAGTCTGGCATTGTATGTGGGCGACCCAATAATCAATCCATTGTATTTAAAAACATCTTGAATGACATACGACAAATGGCTCTTCGAAAGATTGTGCATCACAATATTCTTCACCCCATTTGCAGCAGCCTCCGATGCGATAGCCTCTGCCAACTGCTCCGTATTGCCATACATGCTTCCATAAGCAATCACTATGCCTTCTTCCGTCTCATACTTACTCATTCTGTCGTACATCTCCACCACTCGCTCAATGTTCGCTGGCTCAGTCCACACAGGACCGTGAGTAGAGCAGATAGTGGCTATCTCGGTATCGGCAAATTTGCGCAATGCCTTTTGTACAGGTCCACCATATTTACCCACAATATTGGAATAGTAGCGCACCATCTCATCCCAATATTTATCTACATTCAACTGTGAGTCCAACACTCCCCCATCCAATGTGCCAAATGTGCCAAACGCATCTCCTGCAAACAGTGTTTTAGACTCTTGTATATACGTCATCATCGTTTCGGGCCAGTGCACCATCGGGGTCATAA
>CAZXGV010000008.1:0-35875 GCA_964640575.1 uncultured Dysgonomonadaceae bacterium | reverse complement strand
TGAACTATTCAAATCACAACCCTACTTCGCATTTGTCAAAACAGAGAGAGGTTAATTATTTTAAGCAACTACCTCTTCCCTCCTCTACCACCAGATTTGCCTCGCCCTCTGGGTCTTCCACCTCTACCTTTAAAGGACCCACCTTTGCGTTTAGTAGCAGTTTTTCTATGGGCTTTACTTTTGGGGATATCTTTCCTGACCTCGACAACTCGTCACGGTAGTGCTGATTTCATCTTCTTAGGACGTGAGATGTTGCGCAATCCTTATTTTGCTTTATTAGAAGCAGATAAGCTTGAACAAGAATATGAATGGCCAAAGCAGTACAAAAGAGGGAGGAGTTAGAGTAATTAAATGATATGATATGATGCTGCTATATTATATCCATATTCACCTAAGGTAAACATCACCCTATCTCTGTGCCTAAATAACACAAAATAGGGGTAACATCTTGTTCATATTAATTCAAATATATAAGAGGATTTTTTATACCTCTTTAAAATTAGATTTTATTATTTATACACTCTATCTATACCATCTTTGATAGCTGCCCATTGATTGAAATTAACCACATGGGTAATATCAAAAACCATTAAACCATCAGTGTTTTTCAATATAAGATAAACCACATCAGAAAGATCATCATCACGATTAATATATCCATAAGTAGCAAAAGAACCGCTGACCTTACAATCGCCCATCGTAAAATTAGAATAAGTTGTGACAAAGTTTTCTATAGTCCACACAGAGTTTGGATAATCCTTTATCCAAACATGCTCAGTATAAGCTCCTAGCACAAAAACATCTAACTGATCTGCAAATCCCGTTTTATAATAGGAGTCGGTATATACTGACCCCACTCTTGGTTTGTATTTTTTACTTGCCCAATTTTGCCCTACAGTGTATCGTGAGGCCCAGTCAGCAGATGCCCAGAAATGAAATTCTAGGTCGGGATTGACAGATTTTACTTTTGAACGAAGATTGGTTACAAGATTGGTTACACTCATTGAACGGAACTCAATCCAATGTTTGTATAATGGACCAATTCCTCCAGTTTTAGTAATAATTTGATTCCTGCTAGTTAGAGTTTCACCAATATGTGCTTCAAATGCAGAAATGGACGCATCACTAAAACCATAATTAGGACCATAATAACGACAATAATCAAGACATATCCCTTTCAACCTTGGATATTTTGTTGCAATCTCTTCAACAATTGAAATAATAAAAGTCTGCACTTCAGGCAAAGCAGGGTTCAACATAGCAAAATCTACACTTGGCTGATTGCGTATATCAACAAGATTATTCGGATTGTTATTTAACATTTCACACTGTGTCTTACCATCCCACTTATTACTATCGAAAATCAAACCCTCTTTTGCTTTAGTATATCCAAATCCAAGAAGAGAAAGACTTGCAATCACCTTTATATCAAACTTTTCAGCCTCTTCAATCCAATATGCAAGATAGTCCCAATCACGCTCTACAGTAATATCATCCCATTTGGTAAGTGGAGGAAGAATATCACTATCATACATAGCATATCCTATTCCTGGTTTCACATCAAGATATACCTCGTTGAACCCTGTCTCTTTCATCTTTTTGAGATAGGAAGTTATACCTGATTTTTCTGCAAAACGGGTCAAGTTGGCATGAGCATCAATCCACATTTGAATAGGCTTTTCTGCTTCTTTAGGTTTTTCTATATCAATAGGTATTTCATGATCAATTACTTTATCAACATCATCCTTGTTAGAACATGCAAGAAACGATGTGAAAATTAGTAGAGATAAAACTAAATATTTTTTCATGTTGTCTGTTTTCATAAAAAAGTGTACAGTTAAATGAAAGTTTTCTTATACTGTTATAATACACTTTTCTTTATTTTTATTGTTTAATTATGCTTAGCAGTCAGTCATCTTTTATATGCCACTTTACATTTATCAATATAGCCCTAATAAAACTATCGGCTACACCCTTCAATGAATCAAGAATTACCTAAAATATAAAAGTATAAACTTCTATTTAATAATAATGGAGAGAAGCTATTAAAAGCTCCCTCCATTATTCATTATAATTGGTTGTTTATTCAAAGCAGGTCATTTTGTAGGTAAACAAACCAAATCTACCAAACCATACTGATAGGTATCCTTCCTTATCTTCCTGATTCCAATACCAATCAGCTGAAGACCCAAAACTCCATGCTCTACTAACAGTGTCTGCAATGTTAAGGTTTTCATGTGCCAAAGTTTGTAAATCTGATGTTAGAACTGCAGCTGAATGCCACCAAGCTGTACCACTAGTAACAACTACATAGTTCTTACCATTGATCACCATCCCTGAAACATAAGGAGAACGACCTCCTATACGTGATAATGCAAATCCTGTACCTACCCACCATTCTTGAAGAGTATTCTGCCAAAGTGGAGGCATGACAGAAACGGTGGAACCTGCAAACGTATTAATATATGCATGAATTGAATTTGCCGCATTAGGTGTTCCTTCGGTGTCTCCTACCACAAAGCTAGGTTTATCTGAATCATCAAGTGATGAAATCATTTGGAAACCACTACTATTTCCACTTGAATAGCCAGTTTCAATGATAGAGTAATCTGATGACAACGTGCCATTGGTAACCTTCACTCTATAGTGTTCCCCTTTTGGCCCTCGTGGAGCCAAAGCAGTAATCCATGCATTATCCGTTATATCTCCAGCTACCTCAAGATATGACGACCCATCAGTAGATTCAGCCAAGTTCACATCAATTGTTCCAACCGACTTAGGTGCACCTGTTGGTGTTGACCAATAGAAAAGCTCTGATTTTCCGCCTTTTACTACAAGCCCAACCATATTCCCTTTATAATCGGATGTAATCACCTTTAAATCAACAACTGAAATAGAACCCAAGTTAAATGATCCTGCATCATTCAATTTATCCTTATCTACTACTTTTATAGCATGGTCAGAACTCGGCTCTGCATCGATATATGCACGAGATAACATCACAATATAGTCGCCGCAATAGGCGTGATACATATTTAAATCACCATACATCTTTGAATCAGGAAAAGTCCAATTACTATATTCCCCAGGATAACCAAGTTCTGGAAATTGCTTCATAGCACCAATTTCTGCATAGCTAAATCCTGCTCCATCGGGTAAATGATCTGAGGCACCCCATGTTACAATATATTCTTGCCTGTTCGACTTATCCTGAGAAACAACAGTATATTTTACTCCCCCCTCTTGTGCAAAGTTTTGCGGTATTGAAGGGTCTGGTATAACTGTAGCCCCCCGTGTAAGATAGAACTTTGCAAGTGCAGAATCTAATGCTGCAGTAGCATCGATGTAAGGAGATATTTTCACTGTAATTGTATTATCATCATTAATCACTCCTTTATAATAGGTGTTATCTTTTCCGGTAAGAGAAAAAGAGTGTAATATTGCCGCATCATTACTAAGATCTTCGTCTTCACATGCACTGAAAAGTGCAATAATTATGATGAGAAGAACATAAAGTGTATTATTATTTTTTATTTTCATCACTTAGAAATTTTATATTTTTGTTATCCACATAATAAATTATAGTGTGAATCATTTTTATTCATAGTAACCTCTAACACGATATTGACGTGTTGTTCCTACTCCTGACTTCACTGTGATAATTATGCCATCACCAGTAATATCATGTCTACCCGATAGTGATGGTGTAATAAACTCATCATAAGTTACAGTAGCAATCAAATAAACGCTTGTCAGATCCACATCATCTTTAAGGGTCTCTGGTAATTCAAATATAATTAATCCATAACCTCCCTCTACATCCTCTTGTGAAAAATCACCTTCAACTATCTCTCCATTTTTATTGAATTCAGTAATTTCACCCCTATATTCGCCAGCACTGTGAGATGCTCTACAAACCATTTGAGAAATTGTGTTCGTATCATGTACAAAAACATACTCCTCATTTAGATCAGCACAACTCCACAATGAAGCTGCCATTGCTATAGAAAAAATCAATATCCCTATTCTATTTATAATTTTCATTTTATCTCTTTTTTATTATTATTACCAATATGGATTATTTTCACATAAGTTGTTGTTAGCTGTTTCAGAAATAGGCAATGAAAAATAATAGTATTTTTCAAGGAAGACACGCTTGGACCCACCATCAACAGTCACCTCTTCGTAAGAAAAGGTGCTGTCTGCATTTTTAGTAATCTTTACACCATGTGCATTTTTGTCGTTTATTACATTTTCGGCCAGTCTCCAACGGCGAAGATCCCAATAACGGAACCCCTCAGCTGCTAGTTCCACAGCACGCTCTTTACGCAACAGCTCCATAAAAGAGTCTTTATTTGGTGCATCTACGCTGCTCTTTTCTGGCAAGCTCACTCTTTTCCGCACTTCATTTAATGCACCAAGAGCCTCCTGCTGATAACGTGAATAATCCAACTCTGCATAAGCTTCAGCTTTATTCAATAAAACTTCAGCATAACGAAGAACCGCATCATATTGATAACTTCCTTTGGTAATGAAATCTGAGTTTCCTTCCTGTAAGTATTTACGGAGATAATATCCTGTACAAGTATGTCCTCCTGTAGATGACGACTGTTCAAATGCTACGAACCCATCACTTCCTCCTACAAATGCTTCTATATCACGCCCTTCCCACTTACTACCATTGTAAAGAATAGTTGCATGAAAGCGTGGTTCTCGGTTACTATAAGGGTCTGAATAATTACCTTTATATGTATCCCAATCAAATTGAGTTCCATCGGAAAACTCGTAAAGGTCTGCCAAGTCGCCTGTCGGAACATGCTCTGCATAAATTGCATTAGTACCGTGTACAGCTCTATCACCAAAAGGGCGATTGTAGCTATCAAATTTGTGTGTTACACTGCCACTTAAAAAGCTTAATGAAAACAAAATCTCTGATGAGTTATCTTGCCCTCCATCAACCTGAAATACTTTTGCATAATCAGGAGCTAAAGCTCCACCTAATTCTTGAACTTTATTTGCAGCATCAACAGCAACTTGCCACTCACCTGCATACAAAGCCATACGAGAAAGTAATCCATAAGCAGAGCTTTTTGTAGCACGGCCTTCCCATTTTTCTGGCCATGATTCGGGAAGATATTCGGCGGCCCAAAGTAGTTCTTTTATAACAAACCCCCAGCTTTCCGCTTCAGTAGCTCGTGCTCTGTGAACATCCTTGTCATTAGCACCATCGTCTACGCCTCCATTCATACCAGAAACATCAGTACGTAGAATTACTCCTCCATATACACGAATTAAACGATAATATGAAAACGCTCTAGAAAAGCGAACTTCTGCCATTCGAATATTACACCAATCTTCACCAAACTTATCTTCACCATAATTTTTAATTTCTGATAAGAGAACGTTTGCTCTACGAATTCTACCATACACATCACTCCAGCATTCAAAAGCTCCAGCACTTCCAGTAGTAAAAGAACTAGCCTGCATTAACGATTTATTATATGGATGACTGTATATATCCCAAGCTGTTGATTTCATTATGTCAGAATAGCTATCAAAAAACTGATGACGACTATTCGCTACTTGCGAAACATCAGTAAATGTTTTATATGATGCTGTGATATACATTTCTGCAGCACTTTCTGTACTCCATACTGCTAGGTCTGATAAGTTCCTTGTGTCGTCGATATCTAAAACATCTTCACTACACGAGGACAAATTAAGCCCTAAGGTGATAATGGTTACTATTATAATAATTGTTCTTTTTTTCATTTTCTCTTCTCCTTAAATTAAAATGTTACATTAATACCAAAAGCGTATGTTTTCTGCTGTGGATAATATCCGTTACTTACCGATGGGCTTTCAGGATCGACATACTTAAAATGACTCAACGTGAGTAAATTAGTTCCAGCCAAATAAACATTCACACTACTAAACGGAGTTTTCCTCAATATCACCTCTGGAATATTATATCCTATATTAGCATTTTTCAGACGTAAATACTCGCCATTCATTAGCCACCACGTTGATTGCCATGCATTATTCCCATTACTTACAGTACTTAAACGAGGATATTCAGCATTCTTATTTTCAGGAGTCCATGCACCTTCAATACGATAGTAAGGTGAGTTTCCATTTTCAGAAAATGATGCTGTATATACGGTAGATGAAATAACCCCAGTATTATATGCTCCAGAGAGTTCGTAATCAGTACGCGTGACTCCCTGCCACAACAATGTAGCATAGAAGTTCTTGTAATTAACCTCCATATTTAGGGAAAAGTTGATTTCTGGAATCGTTCCATAACCTATCTTAACATAATCATGATCGGCACTAATCATTCCGTCACCATTAATATCTTCATACTTTAAGTCTCCTGGTCTAAGATATCCCGAAGGAGCAGAAGGATAGTTGTCTATCTCTTCATAATCTTGGAAGAAACCAATCGCTTTAAAGCCATACCTTGCTCCAATTGATTCGCCAACGACTGCACGATAACTTGGTCTATTATCACTAATAATTTGTGAGAGCACTTTATTACGAGCAAATGCAATATCACCTCTTAAAGAGTAGTTCCAATCAGAATTGACATGATTAAAGTGTTTTAGTGATAGTTCAAATCCTCTATTTTCGACCTTTCCTGAATTTTTATATATTGGGTAGAAGCCACCTAATGAGGTTGGGAAGTTTCCGCTTTGCCCTTCTAATATATCTTTTGTCAATTTATAAAATAGATTTAACTCTACACCAAACTTTCTATTCCACATATCAAAGTCAACTCCTAAGTTATAGCTATCGGTAGTAGCCCATGTTAGATTATTATAAACATATGGGTTAGTAGAATAGAACTGAGAAATTGCTTGATTACCTAATACCATACTGTTATTTGCTATCGAAAAAAGTGAGAAATGTTGGAAAGGAGCTACACCATCGTTACCGCTTTTTCCAAAACTAGTTCTTAACTTTAAATAATCAACATTAGGTAATGCTTCTTGAAAGAAATCCTCCTCTGAAACAACCCACCCAAATGAAGTAGAAGGGAAAAAACCCCAGCGATTGTCTGGTGCAAAAATGTAAGATCCATCGTATCTAAACGCAAATTCAGCTAGATATTTTGACCCATACACATAATTAAAACGACCTAGCCATGAAAGCTGACCTCCGGAGTATCCATGCGAACCTGTAACAGGTCTTTCGGGAAACTCTGATCCAAGTGACAAGTCAACTGGGTCATCACTGTAAAAACCCCTTTTTATTCCAGTCATAGTATTTGAATAACTCTTTTTCGCCTCATAAGAAACCAATGCTCCCACAAAGTGTTCATCAAAATCACGTGAATAATCAATTTGTGGACGAATCAACCATGTATCACCCCATGATGCTGATTTTGCATATACATTGTCAGGATCGAATCCGCTAGCACCACCTACACCCTCATCAAATTTTTGATTTACATAATAAAGTTCATAGTATCTATCGTAATTTGAATCAACTGAGTTTTGATAATTATAGGTTCCATATATTGAAGACCTCAAACCTTTCAGTGCATCAGATAAACCAGAAAAGTCATATTCTAATTGTATATTAGAGTCAAGATTCCACCTAGTTTGTCGTTTATATCCTGATTCAGTAAGTGCAGCATAACCGTTAACTAAATAAGTTGACCCATTCCATGCAACTGGATAACCATTAAAGTCGGACTTTAAAATAGGTATTGAATTTATAGCCTGTCTTACGGGGTTAAACTCACCTTGATTACTAATATCTGTTCCTGGCCAGTCACGATCAGAACGATACCCTGCAATATTAGCTGTTAATCTCAGATTATTGGCAACCTTAACATCTAGGTTTGTTCGGATATTATATCGAGTGAAACCTGTGTTGTGCATTGTCCCTTCTTGATCCATTATTCCAAGACTAGCATAATATTTAGTGTTTTCAGTACCTCCGCTAGCAGAAATATTATGTTGGTTCATAATACCTGTTCTAAATATTTTTTCTAACCAGTCGGTCTCCCCCCAAACACTATTTGGATCATTACTCACTACTTTGTTCTGAACATCGGCTGTCCAAATAGGAGTAAGACCATCCATAGCACGAGCTTTATTATGCCAATACATATAGTCTGGAGCATTCAACATTTCTGGCATTGCAGTATTCTGTGTAAAAGTAACAGACCCGTCATATGATATTTTTGCAACTCCTTCACTGCCTTTTTTAGTAGTGACAATAATCACACCATTCGCTCCTTGAACACCATAAATTGCAGCCGATGCATCTTTCAGCACCGAAATTGACTCAATATCATTAGGATTGATATAGTCTAAAAGACTAGGAGAGCCATCAACAATTATCATTGGTCCATTATTCCCTGCAAATGAGTTAATCCCTCGAACATAAAGAGCCGTACCATCTGCTCCAGGCTTTCCAGAGCGCTGAATACTGGTTAATCCAGGGATTTTCCCTGTTAGCATGTTTGACACATTCTGCATTGGGGCTTTCGTTAAATCTTTATTTGTAATTTGTGATACGGCCCCCGTCATATGGATTTTTTTTTGCGAACCGTAGCCTACCACTACCACCTCATCGAGTAGCTCTGTATCTTCTTGTAGAGTTATATCAAGCGAGGTTCTACCATCTAATGGAACTTCCTGCGTTTCATACCCTACATAAGATAGTTCTAAAACCTGATTTGTGTTAGTTACTGATAAATTAAAGCGTCCATCAATATCTGTGGTGGTTCCCTGTTGCGTGTTTTTTATTTTCACATTAACACCAATCAACGCTTCTCCTTGTGAATCTGACACCTTCCCTCTTACAATTGTTTGTCCATAGGACAAAAGTGTAAAGCAAAAGAACATGATCAAGAGTAGAGACTTAGAGACTCCATCTCTTCTCAGAATAGATTTTTTGTTACTCTTCATAGATTTTTGTGTAAATTATTAATTGAAATGTAAACAGCATTTTAATTGCCCATTATTTCCCGATAGCTTATTATTAATACAATAGTTAAAAAAACCAACACCCTGTGTAAGTTATAAAGCAAAACTAATCATTTATTTTAATAATTAAAAACACAAAGGGAAACAATTTTAATTTTAACACCTAACATATATGCTCTAAATCTAAAGACAACCGAATATCTTACGACTAATTGTTAAACAATCCTCTTTTATAAAATCATTTTATTATTCAATTAACAGAAACAATATCAAAAAGAATGATTTAAAAGTCATTACAATGCATTTTAATAAAAATGGAAATTACATCCAGAAACTAGAGATTTGCAACGAAGAAGTAAAAACATCTCGAACAAACACCACCCCTCTCTTTGTGCTATTGAGGCACAAAGAGAGGGGTGCATTATATTTCTATAGTTCTAACTTATAAAACGATATTAGAAAGTTGAGAGAAAACCATAACTACCTCTTCCCTCCTCTACCACCAGACTTGCCTCGCCCTCTGGGTCTTCCACCTCTACCTTTAAAGGACCCACCTTTGCGTTTAGTAGCAGTTTTTCTATGGGCTTTACTTTTGGGGTTCACTATTGGAGATATCTTCTTGCTGCTTTTGGTTGTTTCCTCATCAGTGGGGGCTGCCTGTTTGCGTTGTAGGCTACGGGCAATGTGCATCGACCTCTCAGCATCCTTCAATCCTGGAGTCTTTGTCATTTTAAGTGGGTCTTTAATCTTTTCAGAAGATTTAATCATCTCTTTCAAATCTGCCAACTCTTCAGGCTTCATTTCACGATAGTCGCCCAAAGGGATTCCTTTCACAGTCATATTCATGATACGTACACGCTCCAGTCTCAACACTTCGTAACCAAAATGCTCACACATACGTCTAATTTGTCGGTTCATACCTTGTATCAAGGTAATTCGGAAAACAAACTTCGACTCAGCATGTATTTTACATTTCTTGGTGTTTACACCAAGAATGGGCACACCCGACGACATACCTTCAATAAACTGATCTGTAATTGGACGATCGACCGTTACCACATACTCCTTTTCATGTTGGTTGCCTGCACGCAATATTTTGTTTACGATATCGCCGTTACTAGTTAGAATAATCAAACCTTGCGAATCTTTGTCCAATCTTCCCACTGGAAAAATACGCTCACCATATCTGATGTAGTCGATAATGTTGTCTTTGTCTGAGGAGTCTGTGGTGCTAGTAATTCCTACAGGCTTATTGAAAAGAATGTATATTTCATCCTCCTTTGCGCGTGGCTCTACCACTATGCCGTTAACCCTCACAACATCTTTAGGACCAACACGATCTCCTAAGACGGCAGTTTTACGATTAATTGTTACGTTTTTCAGTTCAATGAACCTATCGGCTTCTCTACGAGAGCACATACCGCTATCGCTTATATATTTATTCAAACGAATAGTATCTCTTTTTGTCATAATGTAAAGGTATTACATTTTTATAAATAATAGCATATTTTGAATTTATTCAGTAAACAAAACAGCAGCTTACTTCAAACTTTTTGAAACAAACAACAAGAACAGAAGTAATATAACATTTTGTTCCCTTTACCATTCGCCACAAAATCAGATATTAATAGATAGTTCCTATCCATAAAAACAAATCATACTGTTTTGTGTTTAATAAGATACCTAAAAAGTCAAAGTTAGTACTACATAGACACTTTAAACTGTTTCGTTATGACTGAAGAGTTGAACCGTTACATCCGCCTTATCCCAAAAGCAGAGCTACACCTTCACATCGAAGGATCGCTCGAACCAGAGTTAATGTTTGCTTTGGCAAAGAAGAATGGTGTAAAAATAAATTATAAGAATGAAGATGAACTGCGCGCAGCCTATAACTTCAACAATTTGCAAGAGTTTTTAGACATCTACTATGCAGGAGCCGATGTCTTACAAACAGAAGAAGACTTCTACGACCTAACTATGGCTTATCTGAAAAAAGCACATGAAGACAATGTGCTACACACCGAAATATTTTTCGACCCACAAACACATACTGTTCGCAAAGTAGAATTCGAAACAATTGTAAATGGAATTACACGTGCCTTGGATGATGGTAAGGAGCAAATGGGTATAAGCTCGCAACTTATCATGTGTTTTTTACGTCATCTCGACGAGGAATCGGCACATGAAATGCTCGACTATGCGCTTGATTATAAGGATGAAATTATTGGTGTGGGGCTCGACTCATCGGAGTTGAACAATCCGCCCAATAAATTCATAAATGTGTTTGAGCGTGCACAAAAAGAAGGATTCCTAACAGTTGCTCATGCTGGAGAAGAAGGTCCTGCCGATTATGTGTGGGAAGCAATAAATTTGTTGAATGTGATGCGCATCGATCACGGTGTGAAATCGATAGATGACAACAAGTTAGTAGCAGAATTAGTGAAAAGACAAATCCCGCTAACAGTGTGCCCTCTCTCTAATCTCAAATTGAGAGTAGTATCTGATATGAAAAATCATCCTATCAAGAAGATGTTAGACAAAAACATGCTGGTAACTATCAATTCGGACGACCCTTCCTATTTTGGCGGCTATATCAATCAAAATTATTTAGAAGTGGCTCGTGCTTTGAATCTAACGAAAGATGATATTCTTCTTTTGGCAAAGAATTCATTTACCTCTTCTTTTTTATCGGAAGCAGAGAAGAAACACTGTTTTGACAAAGTGGATGCAGCGGATAAGGAGTTGTGGTTGTCGTAATTCATCCGATAGATTTAATTACATTTGCATCACCACATCCCTTAACAAACTATTATCAAAAAACTTTATCTTATGGACTGGAAATCTCATTATCAATCACACCTTTGCACCGCAGATGAAGCAGTAGGTGCAATAAAAGATAACTACAAGTTGGTGTACGGTCATGCTACAGGTACACCCCAAACATTCAACAAAGCTTTGGCTGCCCAAAAAGATCGTTTCACCAATGTCTCTATCTATCATTTACTCACCTCTGGAACTCCTTGGCACATCAGCCCTGAAACAAAAGGACACTTGCAACCTATTTCTAGCTTTCTTTGCAAAACATCGCTCGAAGGTTCAGATGCAGGATTAGTGGATTACTTACCTTGCTATTTCCGACAAGTTCCCTCTCTCTTTCAAGAGAGATTGTATCCGGTGGATGTAGCAGTGGTGCAACTCTCTCCTCCCAACGATGAGGGGTTTTGTTCGTTTGGTGTGTCGTGCGATTACACAAAACCTGCTACCGAATATGCTAAGATTGTAATAGGTGAAATCAATGATCAAACGCCCTCCACAGGAGGTGATAATTTTATTCATGTTACTAAGTTAGATTATATCATCGAAGCATCCTATCCACTGCCAGAAACACCCATTCGCAAAGGAACTGAGATAGAACAGGTCATAGCCAAACATTGCGCAACACTCATCAATGATGGAAGCACATTGCAAGTAGGTATTGGTGCAATACCCAATGCAGTATTGGCATGTCTGAAAGATAGAAAAGACTTGGGCATCCACACCGAGTTGTTTACGGAAGGCATAATTGATTTGGTGAACGAGGGGGTTATCACTGGGAAGAAAAAAACCATTCATCCCAACAAGATAATTGCCACCTTCATTATGGGAACAAAACGAGTGTTCGACTTTGTTGACAAAAATCCTATGATTGAAATGCACTCGGTAAATTATGTAAACAACCCTAGTGTAATTGCACAAAACGACAATATGGTCTCTATCAATTCGTGCATCGAAATTGATTTAACAGGACAAGTGGCTTCCGAATCCATTGGATTACGCCAATATAGCGGCACGGGAGGACAAGTGGATTATGTGCAAGGCTCACGCCTTTCCAAAGGAGGGAAGTCAATTATCGCCGTTCCCTCGACTGCGGCTGGCGGAACTATCTCACGCATTGTACCCAACCTGTTGGAAGGGACAGCAGTAACTACCTCTCGCAATGATGTAGATTATATCATTACGGAATATGGTATTGCGCATTTGAGAGGGAAGACGTTAAGAGAAAGAGCAAAACTGTTGATTGGGATAGCTCATCCAAAGTATAGAGAAGAATTGGAGGAGGAGTTTAAAAGAAGATTTCCAGCATAGATAGGGTTGAGTTAGTTGTGGAAAGCAGCATAGACAAAGTGATTGCTTAAACACTATGTAGAGTTACACCCCGACTATTCCTTCCAAACATTAAATTCTGCGCGAATTAAGTCTAATATTTCGCACATATAATTCAATTCGTCAATTTCGGGATGCACTTTTAAATACGCATCTGGATTGGAGTACTCAAATTCGTTTGTTCTATCTAAACCATTCACCTGAACTTTGAAACCTTCACCGTCGGACACGAGAAGTACTTGTTTTCTAAATGTATATTCTTCAGCCATTTCCCCATCATACGGTTTTTCGACTTTTTCTACATTGCCCCTTGTCACCAACTTCCACCATATATCCCTCATATTGGGCAAATCCAAAATATGGCTCCTAATAAAGTTTTGAAATATGAATTCCATATCCTTGTCCGATTCTAAAATTCGCTTCTCAATCTGCAATCCATCTTGCCCTACAACTTGTGTGTAAGGCTCGTAAAATTCAGCTGTCCATTTTCCAAACTTGTCTTTAAACATTCTGAAAAGTGAAGGTTCATCGAGTTCTCCAATACCTCGATAAATTCGGACTTCCGATTCATAAGTCAACGAATCAGAAAGTTTCATCTCAGAATTAATTACACTTGTCCTTTGCGCCGAAACTCCAATTGAGAATAGAAACAGTATTAAAATAAAGAGATTTTTCATAATTGTGAAAATGAAGTGATTGTATTTTAAAATAACTTGCCCTGTTCGATTTTCGTCCTCTATTATAATTGCCTTGCAAAGGTAACTTTGTTTGGGCTGATTCGCATCTTTTTTAGTGAGTTTGCTGCGAATAATCGTAATAAATCATTATTAAAACTCTCCAACTGCTCCTTTGTGTTTTATTGGATTATTTAGGTGTGAGGTCTGTGATATGAGGCATGAGGTCTATTTTTATTCAACTAACACACATTTCAAATATCTGTGGACTGAAGAAGGGATGCTGTATCTTAATTCCTTTTTACCACCCCTTCAAACCTACATATTTCCCCATCTTTTGTCACTCCCTCCAAAGTAACTGAATAATCATTGCTCGGGTCAGCGGTATAGAACTCCACATTTACCATTCCTGAACTATCGGAGGACAGAGCAGGATTCCAATAGATGGTGGTGCGGAGATCGGGATTGGGATTGTCTCGCGTGCTCTTAACATCATATTTTGGAACGTAGAACTGTTCGGGTTTCTGACAGCCCAATGGTGTTACAGTTGCCATACTGATGGGAGTTTTGACAGCAGAAGTTGTTCCTCTTTTGGTGCTAAATGAGATTACCCCATTGCTGCTACCAGCTCCAAAGAACGAAGCCGTTGCTCCTTTGAAAACTTGTATATTGTCGATGTCATCCGTTATCATAAACTGAAGATCCTCAACTCCTCCAAAGGATGTCACCCCATCAATCATAATAAGGGGTGGACCTGGATTGTTTCTGATAGTAATCTGACCACCTGTGACGATAACACCAGGGATGGTGCTTAATATTGTTAATATATCACGTCCTCGCATTTTGTCCAACTGTTCCGAAGTGACTTCACTATCAGCCATTCCTGAGAAGTAACCACCACTCGAATCGCTCTTTTTTTTCTTCGCTTTCACCGTAAATTCGTCCAAATAGATATGCCTCATTCCTCCATCACTAAAGAACTTCAACTTGCTTTGATCGAAATAGTCATCTTGCACAGTTCGTTGTTCGCTACCTCTACTTACAAAATGAGTATTAGGTTCGGGGAAAGTTTCGATATCGGGTATTATCTCAACATCAACAATGCCCCTTCTCTTTTGCGCCCTCAACACAAAAGTAACACTATCTTGAAAACCCATTCCCTCAAAAACATACTTGCCAAGGCTATCAGTTTTTGTGGTTATCACATTGCCACTAACAAGACCATAGACATCACGATCTTTTGCAGGTCGTCCAAAAAAATTGACAACCTTTCCTGTTAGTGTTTGACCAGCTTCCATCAAATACTCCCCCTGCTCTTGTTGCCCTTTCAATAGGTCGGAAGTGTTGTACCTCGTCCATCCTTGTGTGAGCATCAGCAGTTCAAGTTTTTCTTCAGAAGCAACGGAGTCATTGGTAAAATAGCCTGTTGGATTCTCGATGTGCCCTTTGATGTCGGATGACAATAGCAAATTGCTTAGAATATTGTCGTTGATGGTGTCTTGTTTCACAAAATGACTGTCTGTAACACTTAGCGAATAAAAACCCTCTGCGGTTTTGTCTTGTTCCGATTGGACTTTAAAACTTAGATTCACCAACTCGCGTTTGCCATAAATCTCTTGATCGGATTGCATGGAGATTGCGGGAAGCGATGACGGATTTATAAAAAACAGACGTTCACAATATACATTTCCCAACGAATCGACAATTGCAAAAGAAAATATTCCGGGATCGAGGTCAGATATGGCGACCTGCCCGATTAAATTGTTGAAGGGTGCAACAACAAATGGCTTGCCGCTTGAATGAATCAGCAAATAGAGAGGAAGCGACTGATCGGGTAACTGATTGATGATACTGTAATTAATTTTATCTCGAAAAAAATTCAGACGAAGCGCAACCCCCTCAGTTTCGAGTTCTGGCAATTCAAAACGTTTTTCAACTCCTTGCTCCGATTGCACAATTGCATAATAACTCTCACCAGGAACAGTATATAGTATAAACTTACCCATTCCATTGTGCTTTGTATCAATTTTGGCAAGTTCCTCACCTTTTTGGGAATATACTTTACCCGAAACTTTACGTGACATTCCATCTGTCCCAATTGCTTTGAATGCCACATACTGCACACCACTGTCTAGAAGAACACCGCTCTCAGGAAAGAACTGCAAATCAAAATCGTTGCTGAAATCTGGAAGGTAGAGCTTAGTTTCAAATTTGTAGTCCTCCATGTCTAATGTCACATCCAACACTTTTGGTAAATGCTCGACTGTGTCAACTGGAAGGTCGAAAGAGACATCTCCCTGTGAATTGGTGGTTAGTGTCATTTTCCTTCTTCTCGAACCTGACCATCGACCTGAAATCTCTAGTTTTTTGTCGGAAACAGGAAGTGAATGTTCATCGACAAAGTGCATGTTCACCTCAACCTCTCCGTCTATTAACTCTCCATAGGTTGTTTGCAAGTTGATTAGCTCTTCAATGCGATTGCCGATGCGAATGTTTTTAATGAAAAAGAAATCGGATGAGTTGTTGCGCATCCACTGGGAGTATGCTCTAAGGTTGTAATCTCCTGTCGGAAGTTCTTGATCTAAATTGATATGACCCGAAAACCCAGTTGAATCTCTTTGAATTTTAACCCGAGAAACAATAGTGTCTTCACGGTCTATCAATTCAACATAAATAAAATTGCTAAACGATTCGGGTTGCAATGTGGCAGCATTGACTAGATAGCCTTTAAACCAAATATTCTCGCCTGCACTGTAGTAGGGCTTATCTGTTTGCAGATAAACTTTCTCTTCGCGAAAATTGACCAAATAAGAATAGAATTGCGAATAAGTCTCACTGATGAAGTCAGTTGGCGGCTCTTTCGCAGAGAATGAGAATAATGCTGTAAGCGTTAACGATAGCACGCCAAAATAAACAAGTTTAGCTCTCATACTACATAGTTGTAATTAAAGGTTCTTGTTGTAGCTACATACAACTTTTCTAATTCTAACAAAAATAGACAATTTATCTAATTAACAAGGAGAAATCACAAAAAAACTTAGGAGAGTTGTGATAATAATGTTTGAGAGTTTGAGAGTGCTACCTTCACTTGTCCTTTTCTTGAAATCATGAAAATAAACCGGTGATATACAGTGCATTAAAGTGTGAAGCTACTAAGTTTGTCGCACTAAGACATCTTATTTAATGAATTAGAGTAAGATTATTGATTCAACAGCTGAAAAATAGCAAATTCACAGGAAGATTGCTGTTGCAAATGTCAATTTTGTTGTCCACCACAAAAAGCTGTAGTGAGGAGTGTTGATTTTTACATCCCACAAAGACTATCATGCATTTATCGATTGAAATTTGCATCCATTGTGGAAAATTGTCGTATAAAGCTCCATTTCTGCTAGATTTTATCGAAAATATGCTATAAAAGAGACCAAAAACATTTCTTCCGTCGAAGATTGGACGAACAAGAGGTGAAAACCCAATCTTCCATTGAAGAAATGTTTAGAAAAGCACAAAATCGCTTTTGTTTCAAGTAAATTGGATTTTCGGAAGATAAATGAAAGAGAATTTGGAGTAAATCTAATTTTATTCTCTTGTTTGTTAAATTTTTCACGGGAGATTTGAATTTCTGCTGTTGTTCCTCATAAAAAACGCAGTAGATTCGATTTTCAACACCCTTTCGTCAAATCTTCGGTCGAAGATTCAAGTTTCAGGTGTTCACAATGAAATCTTCCGTTGAAGAAATGTTTAGAAAAGAAATTTGGTAGTTATTGATGGGTTCAAAACCGAAGACATAATTTTATAATGTGCTACTAAACAGTTGCGTCCATATTTAGCTAACTATATAATCATGACGGACACACGAGACTGCCACAACAATCATAAAGTCCTGAATTCCCTTCTGCACGACTTTATATGCTATGCAACAAAGCTATGGTTATGAAAAATAGTCAGATTGGGAGTTTGAGAAAAAAATAGACCTTAATCATTCAATAATTAAGGTCTATAACGTAAGACAGTATCAGAAAGACATTATTTCTCGTCTATTCAGCTATCCCAATAACTCCATGAGCTACTCGCGCCCCAGCATCACCAGTTGGTTGCGACACTAAATCATCTTCATCAGCATGTATTATAATAGCTCTTCCGATTATATTATTCTTTCCTGAGAAAGAGATGAGACTATCAATCTGCTCATAACGAGCTTTACCATTCTCATCGGCAACAATATTGCCAAAATCGCCAGCATGCCTTATTGCATCATGAGGTCCAGCATGATCTGTATCATCAGGGTTGAAATGTCCACCTGTCGATGTTCCGTCGGGTTTTGAAATATCCCCCCACTCGTGAACATGAAAACCATGTTTGCCTTCTGACAATCCTTCGATATCGGCTTCAATCAATATCCCTTTGTCTGTTTGTGTAAAAGTTATTAATCCCGAAACATCATTACCTTCTGTTGGGGTCATAACACATACTGCCTTCGATATCTTATTAGTGGTATCATCGTGATTGGCAATATCGTGGTCGCTAACTGTTTCATTTGTAGTGTTTCCACTGTTGCATGCACTTACTATTAGAAAAACCCCAGCTAAAGCAAGCAGACGCAATCCAAGTTTACTTTTAATCATATCTCTTAATTTTATTGTTAACGTATTTATATTGATTTTTAAAGAATAACTGTAATATAATCAACAACTTTTTAAACTTATTGTTTAGCATCAATCAGAATACTTATTCTTATATGCCCTTGTATCAGATTGTATCTCTCGGAAATTAGCCTCTCTACCCTTGCTCCTATTAACAATAAAAACACCCATAAAAGCCAGTGCAATGGCTATTCCTTTTAGTAGTCCAAATGCATTAACTCCCATTATTGTGGCAGCGATGGTGGCAACAATGGGTTGAACGTTGTTGTATATACTGGCAACTGTGGGTCGTAAATTATTTTGTCCTATAGAAGACTATCAGATACCACATCATAATGGACAGTCTTGCCGCCAGCCAATGACACCGATTATACCCCATTAAAGTGGACTTTCACCATCAAGTTTAGCACCATGCACCAGACACCAAAAAAACCTTTTTTCTAATATTTAAAAAAAAGGTTTTTTTATTGACATTAATAGTCTTTGTTTTCAAATCAACACCTACCCATTCTCCTTTATCAAATCCACAAGTTCATTGAGCGACAATTTGGCCGATTGGTCACTACCTTCGAGTAACGATTCTGCTAAGTTGCGTTTGGTATTGTGCAGTTGAATAATTTTTTCTTCGATGGTGTTTTCTGCAACAAGTCGATAAATAGTAACAGGACGCTTTTGACCAATGCGATGCGCTCTGTCGGATGCTTGATCTTCGACAGCAGGGTTCCACCATGGATCGAGATGGATTACAAAATCTGCAGCCGTCAAATTAAGTCCCAATCCTCCAGCTTTCAAGCTAATAAGAAACAGATCGCCTTCACCCTTTTGAAACTTTTCTACGCTGCGAACACGCTCGGGCATTGGAGAAGAACCATCTAAGTATTGGTAATGTATCTTTTTTTCGTCCAATGCTTTACGCACAATGTCAAGATGTGTAACAAACTGACTAAAAACCAAAGCACGGTGTTTATTCTCCTTCAACTCATCAATTATTTCAAGAAAAATAGCCAATTTAGATGATTTTATATTAATATTGGCATCCACTAATAGTGGGTTGCAACTTGCTTGTCTCAGCTTAGTAATTTCAGCCAAAGCTCGTAAATGCTTAGTTCCTTGATTGCCCTCGCCCGACTCAAGATTAAGCAAAGCTTGGCGACGCACTGCTTCATAAAAAGCCATCTCGATGTCGGAAAGTTGCACTTTTTTCACAATCTCAGTTTTGGGAGGCAATTCATCAAGAACTGCCGATTTTGTGCGTCGGAGTATAAAGGGTTTAATTAGTTTCCGCAAAAGTCTTCTTGAATATTCATTGTCAGGTTTAATAAAAGTATCGGTGAAATGGCTTAGATTGCCTAATAGACCTGGGTTGATAAAATTGAACAAATTCCATATTTCTCCCAAATGGTTTTGAAGGGGAGTACCCGTTAGTGCCAAACGAAACTTCCCTTGTAGCTGCATGATGGCTTTAGATGTTTTAGTGGTATTATTTTTAATAATATGCGCCTCGTCGAGCACAATGGTTGTAAATTCTTTCTCGACAAACATTTTCTCTTCCGACTGTAACAACCCATAAGAGGTAACCAATACATCGCCAGAGCTTAATTCTTTGATGGTTTGTTCACGTGTCGAATTGCCCAGCATTTTCACATTGAGAGAGGGAGCAAACCGTTGAGCTTCACTTATCCAATTGCCTATCACTGATACAGGGCAAACCACCAAGGCAGGTCCCTCTGAAGCACGATGTAAAAGCACCGCCAATGTCTGAATGGTTTTTCCAAGCCCCATATCATCTGCCAAGCATGCTCCACCTTCAAGTTCAGCCAATCGTGTCATCCATCTAAAACCTTCTTCTTGATAGGGTCGCAAATCTGCATGAAGAGAGCTGGGTATTGTCACTTCTAGACTTGTGGGCGAAGTGATGCGTTTTCTAAAACTCTTCCAAGCTTTGTCAGATTTTAAGTCACTCATCTCATCAAAAAGATCGCCCATGGCAATAGTAGCAAACTTATTGAGTTGAAGTCCATTTTTCTCTTTAGTTGAAAAAGAGTAAAGCTCCTCCAATCGCTTTTTCAATTCTTGTGTGAGCGCAATAAATTCGCCTTCCTTTAGTTCAATAAACCGATCGTGTCCTTTCTCCATCAAGCTCATCAATTGTTGGAGAGAGATTACAGTATCTTCGTCTATTCGCAACTCTCCATCCAGCTCAAACCAGTTTGTCTTAGATTTAATACGCATTTTCAGATCTGTAAAGTTTACCGTTGAACGAATTTTAAATCGCTCACCCTCTGGCCACTCAACCACACACTTGTCTTTGTGCAAAGCTAACACATCAAGTAGATGTAATGAATCCATTGGATTGTCAAACGAAATAAGATCGATACTCATATCGACACTTTCAAGCATCTGAATATCATTTAAAATAGCATTGGAAAACTCTGTTTCTTTTGCAAAATCTCTTTTCACCTGCCACTGTTCTCCATTTACATTAGTCATTAAGACTTTGCCTCCTACTCCTGGCTTAGAGTAGGGTGGAATGTCGTTGAATGGTTTAACAAATAGTTCTGCTTTTAATCCATCTCCAAACGGCAACAATTGCACACGAATGCGATTATCAGGCTCAATGCTCTTCACTGTAAAATGAGAGTTGGTAGCTGTGGTCAGCAAGTCAGACTGAACAGTAACGTGCTTACTAACTTCTCCCAACAATTGCACCAACTTATCTTTACCTTCTTCGGGTACAACAACTTGCTGAGTAGAGAGAATGCTAATGAGTTCTAAAACATTTTTGTCAAGGTTGTACACTCTGTAACGAGTATTGGTTTCTTTCTTCAAGAAAATGTTTGAATCATGCTCTTTAATATCAGATTCAAGTATGTAGCCTTTTTTCTTTTTTGATACTTTCACCTCGGGCTTGGCTGCTACAAATTCTACTGGCACATCTTTTGTGTTGGCTAAGAATAGATAGGGATGACCGATTAATTCTACAGCAACTTGATTAGCAAACTCATACCAATCAGAATTATAATACCCTCCTTTGTAGTAATTAATGCATTGGGCTATCCTGAAATCTTTATCAGTCATACCTTTTGCTTTACCTTCGTGAAAAGTTTTCATTGCCACATTGCGTCCTGCACTCCACACTCCCTTCGCATTTCGTGTTTGTAAAATGGGTTTAATTTCAAAATTATTAGGCTCAAACGTATAAACGATACGATATTTATTTTCTACAGCTACACCCGCATTCGCCTTTTTATTGACACCTCCCAATGCATTAAAAATCAGATTGAGCGATTTTTCCCAATGCTCCATTTTGTTTATAAGAGAAGCTACAGGTTTGTAAGACATTTTTGAGGCAATTTGTGTATAACATTTCTCTGTGTCGGAGTCTCCAAACCACTCATTAACAACGAAAGATGCCTCGTAAGCCATTAAATAATTTCCAGCCAGATAAGATTTTTGAATAATATTTATAACGTGTCTTTTAATAGAGATAGGTGGTGTAAATTCGGCCAGATAAGCAACACCAATTAGAACAAAAGTATGAAAATTGGACGTAGACTTGATACGCTCAAATAATTCACCTTCCAAAGAGTCCTTCTCTTTTTTATTATTTAGAATATTACATATTACTGCTTTAAAGAAATAATTCAAATTATGACTATCCAGTTGATTGTAATTATTATATATTTTCTGTGCACGAGCAGCAGTTTTCACAGGATCGATACACAATAAAAGTACTGTGTAGAAATAGTTTTGATAAACTAAAGGTAGATAATGCAAGCCTTTATGCACTTTTCTTAAACGTTTAAGATGTCCATCGAAAAGCTTAAGAGAAGTGTCAAAGTCACGTTGTGTAAGATGATGTATTGCATTTATTGCTAAAGCTTCATTTTTATCTATGTGGTTGAAAACAAAATCAAAATCTCCTTCAAATAACTTGATATTACTCTTTAAATCTGGTAGTAGAAAAGTCTTTTCAGGTGAAAGCAACATTTCAAGTTGTGACTTCAAGCTTTCAAGATTTTTTAATGGATGTAAATTCGAAATGGTTGCAGATATCTTACTTAAGAAGATTGAGCTAATAATATCACTATCTAGCTTATTGAAATTATTAATATACACGGGATAACTTAATAAGTCCATCTCGTTAAACACCAAAATGTTTTCTAAAAACTTATCTTTAATCCTTTCCGAGATTTTATTTTCATACAATAATGCGAACAGAAATTCTTTGACTTCGCTTATTTCTATTGTATCTGGATCTAAAAAAAACCTGTTATAATGTTCAATCTTTTTTGCCGTATTTTTTTCATGATTAGTCAAATTAGAATAAACATAAGTCATAAAAGGGATTGTGACTTTATACTTCTCAAAATATCTGCTATAGCTATCTGTATTCATCTCTAACAGTCCAGCAGTGAGTGAACTATTCATTATCTTACTAATCTGCTGGGAAGTATATTTTGTAGAACCCTTTAAAGTCTCTTTAATATCAGATACTTTATTAAAAGCTCCTGCAACTGCAAAAGCTCTTACAACGGGCTTTTCGAAGTCTGATAGTTGGTTGTAAAAACTTAATTTCTCTTCTAATGAATTCATATTATATCCTATGTGTGTCCGATTTTTTATTTCACACTTATATACACCAATATTTAAACTGCAAAAGTACTTTTTTATATAGTAAATGACAAACTAGTTGAGAAGAATAACCTACATAATCTTTGCAAGAAAACACCAAATACTGCGTTATTCTTGTTTTTGAAACAGTCATTTGCAAGGCGTCGAAGCCTGTCGATACTGTAATCTATCTCAAGGGGTTTGAATCGTAGAAGATGAAGAATGACCATCAACTCTTTTTGCAATTCTTTTTAAATAGCCCTCATATGTCTCACCTGGTTCCATAGGAATAGTTTCAATAGCTAACGAAAAGTTATCAATTAAGTCGTTATACTCTTTAAATCGATGCTCCAATATTTTCTCGTCACCTGTCTCCCAATATTCTCCCTCATCAATAAGGTTTAATTCCGAAAAATAGTCTCTCTTATTCAAATAACGGAACAAATCTATTATTATTTTATGCACAGCAGATCCCGCATATTGAGTTTTTGTAGAAAGCATATAAAGTAAATGACTCTCGGTTTGATGTTCCGACTTTCCATGGAGCTTTAAATGAATATAACTTGACATTCGACAATTGGATAAGAAACAAATAAATATTGTTTCACATTCCGGAGGTTCAAAACTAATCCCATAAATATTTCCATCATAAGAGTTCTCATCTTCAATATTAGACGGGAATTCCTGGTGATAAACGTCGTAGTTCCATTTGAATACTTCTGCAATTTCTTTAACTTCAGTTATTAAATCAGCAAGAATTGCATTTTTGTTGAACTTTCCATTATAATGAATGCTTAATCCCATGTTGTGTTCTTTAAATGTTTTAAGTTATTCCGCATTATTCATCACACATTTATGTAATATCTCTGTTAGCAACTAATCCTCAAAGTTTATTGACTTATTACATTTTTAATACTAGTCCGTAACATATACACAAAGGTAGTCAATCTATTTACTAATACTAGAAAAATTAAAAACAAACAATTGTTATGATAAGGCTTTTGGGTATAACTCGAGTGTGGCTTTCAAATATTAGGATATACATTTTTTGCCTTGCTCCTATTAACAATAAAAACACCCATAAAAACCAGTGCAATGGCTATTCCTTTTAGTAGTCCAAATGCATCAACTCCCATTATTGTGGCAGCGATGGTGGCAATAATGGGCTGGACGTTGTTGTACATACTGGCAACTGTGGGTCGTAAATTCTTTTGCCCTATAGGAACCATCAGATAAGTAAAAAAAGTGCTGCCCAATACTACAAAAGTAATATCCCTATAAACAGAAAATGGAATAGCTGAATAATCAATATGAAGAAACTCCGATTGACCAAAGGGGAGGTAGGTTATGGAGGCAAATAGAAACATCCACTTCATCAGTGTGACAGGAGAATATTTCTCCACAAATTTTTTAAAGAACACAAAGTAGATTGCATAACTGGTTTGTGCCAAAAAGACCAAGAGAATTCCTGTCAGACTTCTGTTAGGCGCACTGCTCCCTGCATCTAACTGGGTGCTACTTACAATAATCAGAACTGCACCTACACCTCCAATAATCACACCCAAAAGTTTTTTGAAAGTGATAGGTTCTTTCAAATAAAATGCGGAAATAATCATAGTGATGATGGGCAGAAAGGTAGTAACGATAGAGGCATTGATGGGAGAAGTCATAGAGACACCAGTGATGAAGATTGCCTGATTGAAAACAATGGCAAAAAGAGAAGCCACAAACATCAGGAGTAGATCGCGTGGAGGCACTTTTTCTCTTTTAACAAAGAAGGAAGCTATCCAAAATGCAGTTGCAGCTCCAGCCAAACGAAACGACACCAAAGTTAAATATCCAATGGCACCAAACATCATAATGCTTTTTGAGAGAGGAGCCATTAACCCCCAAGCAATATTTGCCGTCAGCATGGCAAGATGACCTTTTCCTTTTTTACTAATCATTTTAGAAGTTTCGATGAATTAGCTTATTCTCAATTCATATAGTTTTGTAGAGTATATAAACAAAAGAGACGTTGCAATGAACGTCTCCCTTTATTATAACACATAACAAACCCTACGTTTGATGGCTTTTAAACATTTGTTCTGTAAACGGATATTCTACACTAATGTTTAGAATAAAAGTGAAAAGCATTTTAAGATGCTAATCATTATGTCTTTACAGACATTTAATTAAATAGAGTTTAAAACCTCATCTACTGCCTGTTGCAATCCTTCAGCATTCTTTCCTCCTGCCGTAGCAAAATGAGGTTGTCCTCCTCCACCCCCTTGAATCTGTTTGGCAGCTTCACGAATAATTTTGCCTGCATGCAATCCCTTTTTCACCAATTCATCGCCAATCATTACAGTTAAGTTGGGTTTGTTGTTGACAACAGTGCCTACTACAAAAAATAGATTGTCGGCGAACTCACCTTTCAATTGAAAAGCAATGTTTTTAATTATATCTGGCGAAACACCTGATAGCACAGCACTAAATATTTTTACACCCTCTTTGGTATCTTTTGAAGAAATGAGCGATTGCTTTAAACTTAGAGCCTTTTCGTGTTCAAACTCTTGAATACTTTTCTTCATCTCTTCGTTCTCAGCAATCAAACGTTGCAATGCACCTTCCACATCGGGTGTATTGTTGAGCATCTCTCGCAAGTGAACCAACATATCTTCTTTCTTGTAGATATACTCATCGCATGCTTTTGCAGTGATAGCCTCAACTCTGCGAACCCCAGCTGCAATAGCACCTTCACTTATAATACGGAAAAGTCCGATACGACCTGTGGACGAAATGTGAGTTCCTCCACACAACTCTATGGACGAGCCAAAACGAATGGTGCGCACTTCCTCATCATATTTCTCGCCAAATAGTGCTATCGCACCCATGTCTTTGGCAGTCTGGATGGGCACACTGCGGTCTTCTTCTATGGTAATATTCTCACGAACTTTACTGTTCACAATTTGCTCTACTTTACGAATCTCCTCATCGGTCATTTTATGGAAATGAGAGAAATCAAAACGCAGTAGTTGATCAGATACAAACGAGCCTTTTTGCTCAACATGATTGCCCAACACTTCCCGCAATGCCTCATGCATAAGATGAGTGGCTGTATGATTACTTTCAATAGCAGTACGTCGGTCTTTATCGATACTTAATGTGAAAGTTGCTGATATGTCTTTCGGAAGCTTCTTCACCAAATGAACAGCCAAGTTGTTTTCTCTTTTCGTATCGAATATTTCAATTTTCTCATCAGAGTCGGCGCAGATCATCCAACCACTATCGCCTACTTGTCCACCTTGTTCTGCATAGAAAGGAGTTTGCGAAAACACTATTTGGAAATACTCTTGTTTCTTTTGTTTCACTTTTCGGTAACGAAGCACTTCGGCATCAGTTTCATGGAAATCGTATCCAATGAAGATAGGTTCTCCATCGTGAACTTTTATCCAGTCACCTGTTTCAACAACAGCAGCATTACGCGCTCTCTCCTTTTGTTTTTTCATTTCAGAAGTAAACCCTTCATGATCGACCGTCATTCCATTTTCTCGCAAAATAAGTTCAGTGAGGTCTAATGGAAAGCCATAAGTATCATACAATTGGAAAGCAGTAGCGCCCTCCAACGTTAAGTTGTTCTCTTTTTTATGTTGTTCCATTTGTCTGTCCAACAAACGAATGCCGGTTTCGAGTGTCCGTAAGAAAGCTTCCTCTTCCTCTTTTATCACTTTCTCAATCAACGTTTTTTGAGCAATCAACTCGGGATAAGCATCGCCCATCACTTGAATTAATACGGGGAGGAGCTTGTACATAAACCCTTCGTGCATATTCAAGAAAGTATATCCATAACGCACTGCACGACGCAAAATACGACGAATTACATATCCAGCTTTTGCATTAGAGGGCAATTGACCATCGGTGATGGAAAATGCAATAGTACGTACATGGTCGGCAATTACACGCATGGCAATGTCTTTCTTTTCGTCTATGCCATAAGTGGAGTTACTGATAGCTGCAATCTTCTTGATGATGGGTTGGAAAACATCCGTATCGTAATTAGACTGCTTATCTTGTATTGCCATGCACAAGCGCTCAAAACCCATGCCTGTATCAATCACTTTCGCTGGAAGATCGACCAATGAGCCATCCGCCATGCGATTGTATTGCATAAACACCAAGTTCCAAATTTCAACAACCTGTGGGTGATCTTTATTAACTAATTCTAAAGCACTCTCTCGTTCACGTTCCTCATCGGAACGCAAATCGATGTGAATTTCGGAACAGGGACCACAAGGACCAGTTTCACCCATTTCCCAAAAGTTATCCTCTTTGTCTCCATTGATGATTCTGTCCGATGGCAAGTATTTCTGCCAATGTTCGGCAGCTTCGTTGTCTCTTTCTAGGTTATCCGATTTGTCTCCTTCGAAAACTGTGGCGTACAATCGATTCTTATCAAGTTTTATTACATCCGTCAGATACTCCCAAGCCCATTCAATTGCTTCTTCTTTGAAATAGTCGCCAAACGACCAATTGCCCAGCATCTCAAACATGGTGTGGTGATAAGTATCGTGTCCTACCTCTTCCAAGTCATTATGCTTACCACTCACACGCAAACATTTTTGTGAGTCGGCAATCCGTGGATATTTAATAGGAGCATTACCCAGAATAACATCTTTAAATTGATTCATCCCTGCATTGGTAAACATCAAAGATGGATCATCCTTTATCACCATGGGTGCAGAAGGCACAATCTTGTGGTCTTTTGAAACGAAAAAATCTATAAACGATTGGCGAATTTCTTTTGAAGTCATCATACAATAAATATAAAAATGATTGAATGTTGTAATTATACACTCTTTTTTCTAATTTACAAAGATATATATCTCACAAACAGTTTGCAAAGTTACTTTAAAAAGTTTATTTTTGTTGAGTATAGCATCACAATAATCATTCACAATCTCTTACAGCCTATTATGGGAAAACGTAAAAGACCTATCAACTTTGATGGCAAACGCCTCTACTATTCCATACAAGAGGTGGCAGACCATTTTGCTGTAAACATCTCTTTGCTCCGATTTTGGGAAAAAGAGTTTGACAGTATCAACCCGAAAAAAACCAAGGGCGGCACTCGCCAATATACTAAAGATGATGTGAAGGAGATAGCTATTGTCTATCGATTGGTGAAAGAAAAAGGGCTCACACTCGAAGGGGCACGCCAAGCTCTAAAAACAAACAAGACCGATGAAGAACTTCGCATTGAAACACTAATCCGACTTCAGAAGATAAAAAATGAACTCCGCCAACTGGAAGAGGAGTTCGATACACTACACCAACAGCAAAAATACTCAAACACACAAACAGAGAAATAAAAAAATGAAAAAAGCACTCTTACTATTCGTTAGCTTGTTTACATTGCTAGCATGCACCTACTCTAAATCGCCTAGCGACAAACAAACCTTAACAGAAAACAACCTCGAAGCAACTATTAAAATGGGGGCAGAGGTTACTGCAGGCTACCTCCCTCTGTTGGATGGAAAGCGGGTGGCGGTATTGACCAATCAAACAGGAATGGTCGGAGACGAACACTTGGTCGATTTATTGAAACGCATAGAAGTTAACGTGGTTGGTATTTTCTCTCCCGAACATGGATTCAGAGGAACAGCAGATGCGGGCGAGCATGTAGCCAGTTCTATTGATGAAAAGACAGGAATACCCATTTGGTCTTTGTATGATGGCAAAGGGGGCAAACCTGCTGCAGAAACCATGGACAAATTTGACATCCTTGTTTTTGATTTGCAAGATGTTGGATTGCGCTTCTACACCTACTATGCCACCATGGCACGCATGATGGATGCTTGCGCAGAGCACAACAAAGAGATGATTGTATTGGACAGACCCAATCCAAACGGATTTTATGTGGACGGTCCTATTTTGGATATGAAACATAAATCGGGTGTTGGATGGTTGCCCATTCCTGTGGTACACGGAATGACATTGGGCGAATTGGCATTGATGATTAATGGTGAAAAATGGTTGCCAAATGAAGGTGTTTGTAATCTTACTGTAATTCCTTGCGAAGATTATTCACGCAACATGCGTTATGAATTACCAATAGCACCCTCTCCCAACTTACCCAACATACACTCTATCTACCTTTATCCTTCTACCTGCCTTTTCGAAGGCACAGTAGTTAGCTTAGGACGAGGCACTTCCTTCCCTTTCGAAGTATATGGACACCCTGACTATACTGGTTCAGATTTCACATTCACTCCACGCAGTGTGTCAGGGGCAAAGAATCCCCCACTGCTCAATCAAAAATGCTATGGAGTAGATCTCCGCAATGTTGCTGATGAATATATTTGGGAAAATGGGTTTGACCTTTCTTATGTGATTGATGCGTATAACAACTTGAACATGGGAAATAAGTTCTTCTCATCCTTCTTCGAAAAGTTGGTCGGTGTTGATTATATCCGCAACATGATTATGGAAGGAAAATCGAATGAAGAGATACGTGCAATGTGGCAAGATGATGTGGTGAAGTTTGAAGAACAACGAACACCCTATCTACTCTATGAATGATGAGATAGAATACACTGTCATTCTGACGCAAGGAGTAATCCGTTAGAGGAAGAGCAAAACAGTCTAACAGATCCTTCACTCCGTTCTGGATGACAGGGACATTAAAAAATCAAACAAACTGACTGAATGCATTTCAACAAGATGCATTCTTTTTGTACTTTTGCAGTTCAATTTAAAAAAGATATGGAAATAGCAAGTAAATACAACCCGATAGAAGTTGAAGATAAGTGGTATGAATATTGGATGAAGAACGGTTTCTTTCATTCAGAACCAGATGACCGTGAACCCTATTCAATCGTTATCCCTCCTCCCAATGTGACAGGCATATTACACATGGGACACATGCTCAACAATACCATTCAAGATATTTTGGTGCGTCGTGCACGAATGCAAGGCAAAAATGCTTGCTGGGTGCCTGGCACCGACCATGCCTCTATTGCTACTGAAGCAAAGGTGGTTGAAAAACTTGCGTCAGAAGGAGTGCAAAAATCAGACCTAACACGCGATGAGTTTCTAGAACATGCTTGGGAATGGACACACAAGCATGGCGGTATTATCTTAGAGCAGTTAAAAAAGTTAGGAGCTTCGTGCGACTGGGAGAGAACCTGCTTCACCATGGATGAGAAACGCTCAGAAAGCGTATTGAAAGTTTTTGCAGACCTACACAACAAGGGATTGATATATAGAGGCGTTCGAATGGTAAATTGGGACCCTCAAGCCAAAACTGCTCTTTCTGACGAAGAAGTGATTCACAAAGAGGTGACAGGCAAGTTGTATTATATGCGCTATGCCGTTGTAGGCGAAAAGAATAACTATGCAGTAATTGCTACAACACGCCCTGAAACTATATTTGGTGATACTGCTGTATGTATTAATCCCAACAATCCGAAGACAGCTCATCTAAAAGGCAAAAAGCTAATCGTACCGATTGCCAACCGAGAGGTAGCCGTGATAGAAGACGAATATGTAGATGTTGAGTTTGGTACAGGTTGCCTGAAGGTAACTCCTGCACATGATGTTAACGACTACATGCTGGGCGACAAATACAATTTGGAAAGCATTGATATATTCAACGATGATGGCACTCTCAATGAGCATGGTTTGCACTATAATGGCAAAGACCGCTTCGAAGTAAGAATGCTTATTGAAAAAGAACTCGAAGAAAAAGATCTAATGGAAAAAATAGAGCCTTACACCAACAGTGTAGGTTTTTCTGAAAGGACCGATTCTATTATCGAGCCAAAATTGTCGATGCAATGGTTCTTGAAAATGGAAGATTTAGCTAAGCCTGCATTGGATGCAGTGATGAATGATACTATACAATTGTATCCTGCTAAATTCAAAAACACTTACCGCCACTGGATGGAGAATGTGAAGGATTGGTGCGTATCGCGTCAACTATGGTGGGGACATCGCATCCCTGCATACTATCTACCAGAAGGAGGTTATGTAGTTGCTGCAACAGAAGAAGAAGCTCTTGAACTGGCAAGAAAAGAGAACCCTGAATTACAATTATCTGACTTGCGACAAGATGAAGATTGTTTGGATACTTGGTTCTCATCGTGGCTGTGGCCCATCTCTGTGTTCGATGGTATAAACAATCCTGATAACGAAGACATCAATTACTACTACCCTACCAATGATTTGGTAACAGCTCCTGAGATTCTTTTCTTTTGGGTAGCGCGCATGATAATTGCTGGATATGAATATCGCAATGAACGTTGCTTTAAAAACGTTTACTTGACAGGAATTGTTCGTGATAAGCTAGGTAGAAAAATGTCTAAATCATTAGGCAACTCACCTGACCCTATTCTTTTGATGGAGAAATATGGTGCTGATGGTGTACGCATGGGAATGCTTTTAACATCGGCTGCGGGTAATGATTTACCTTTCGATGAGGTATTGTGTGAACAAGGGCGTAACTTCAACAACAAGATTTGGAATGCTTTCCGCTTGGTGAAAGGTTGGGAGATTGACGAAACAATACCACAACCCGAAGCTGCTCAAATAGCCGTAAAATGGTTCGAGAACAAACTCTCACAAACCATTGAAGAGATGGACGATTTGTTCTCTAAATACCGTTTGTCAGAAGCATTGATGCAGATGTATAAATTGTTTTGGGACGAATTCTCATCGTGGTATTTAGAGCTGATAAAACCTGCTTACCAAAAACCTATTGATAGAGCAACTTACGAAGCAACACTCTCATTCTTTGATTCTCTGTTGCGCTTGCTTCATCCATTTATGCCATTCATTACAGAGGAGTTGTGGCAGACTATTGCTCCTCGCAAAGAGGGCGAAAGCATTATGATATCAGCACTACCCGAAACCAAAGAATATGACAACCAATTCTTAGCAGACATTGAGCACACCAAACATATCATTTCAGGTATTCGCACCATTAGATTGGAAAAGAATATTCCGAACAGAGACGAACTTTCTTTGGAAATATTGGGCAAACATAACAGTGTTTACGATGCGGCTATTACAAAAATGGCAAACTTATCTGCTATCGATGCTGTTAATGAGAAATCTGCAGGCGCAGCCTCCTTTATGGTTGCTACTACAGAGTTTGCAGTTCCACTAACCGACAATATTGATATGGAAGCTGAATTGGAAAAACTGAAAGCAGACTTGAAATATCAAGAAGGCTTCTTAATATCAGTTGAAAAGAAACTCGGCAACGAGCGCTTCGTTCAAAATGCAAAACCTGAGATTGTGGACAATGAACGCAAGAAGAAAGCTGATGCTGAGAGTAAGATTGCTTCGTTGAAGGAGAATATCGAAGCGTTGGAGGAGAAGTAGTTTTATATCTTTAAAAAAATGAAGGGAGTAAATATAATTTAATTCAACATAAAAGCGGACTATATACTCATCTTGAGAAAGCTCTGTTTTTCAACTTGTTAATGGTGAGATAGATAAAACTTAGAGTCAAGTTTAGAGCCTGACGTATTTAAAATGCTTGTGGATTTGTAAATTTGCGACAATATTCAAATACGTGGTGATACCCAAAAAATCGTATCTATATATCAACTATCATTGATCCTAAAAATCATCCCAAATGACTAGAGCAAAATTGATTACTGTCACATTCCTTCGCGACCTCTCCAATTTGCCTACTGCCTATTTTGCTTTGGTTATGGCAACAGGTATTGTATCTATTGCTTCATACAACCTCAACTTTATCTATATAGCAAAAACGCTTTTCTATTTTAATATAGCTGCATATCTCTTTATGAGCTTTCTCTATATCTTAAGGGTTGTTCTTTATCCAAAGAACTTTATGGACGACATTAAAGACCTTGCAAAGAGTCCTGGTTTTCTAACTTATGTGGCGGGAACTTGCGTTTTGGGTACACAGTTTATTATTATTGCCAGCAACTTTGTAATTGCATCTATCCTCTTTTATATTGGCAGCTTTGCATGGCTCATACTTATCTACACAGTTTTCACAGTTTTCACAGTAAAAAAAAATAAACCTCCCATCAACAAAGCCATCAGCGGTGTCTGGTTACTAATTATTGTGTCTACTCAGTCAGTATCTATCCTTGCAAGTCAATTAACTGGACATATTCCTTTTGATAACGAACTGATTTCATTTTTTGCACTGGCTATGTTCCTTTGTGGATGCATGTTTTATATTGTTATCATCACACTCATCGTGTATCGAATGTCTTTTTTCGAGATGCGAGCCGAAGAGTTTGCTCCTGCTTACTGGATTAATATGGGTGCTGTAGCCATCTCCACCTTGGCTGGTTCTTTAATAATTCTGAACATAAAGCAATGGCCGTTTATAGGTGATATACTTCCCTTTCTAAAAGGCTTTACACTGTTTTTTTGGGCTATAGGTTCATGGTGGATTCCACTCATTGTCATATTGGGTATATGGCGCCATGTTTTCAAGCAACTTCCTCTCACGTATCATCCTCAATATTGGGGGATGATATTCCCCATGGGAATGTATACTGCTTGCACAATACAATTATCACAAGCACTTGAACTCCCATTTTTAATGTTAATTCCTTCCTTTTTCATTTACATAGCATTAGTGGCTTGGGGTGTTGCTGCTTTTGGTATGTTTTACTTTATTGTTAAAGATTATTTTTTTGTAAAATAAAATCACACCTAACTTAAAACACAAATAGCGCAAATTGAGCATTTTCAAGGATAAGATAGCAGATTTTAAATGTGGCAATATTCATGGAATATAGCACACAGTTAATTAATATTAATGTTTTAGAATGTGCAATTGTTTACCTTAATTTATTTGTTTAAGATATTTTCAAATCGTAAATTTATTCCATCTTTATTAAAACAATAGTAAAAACGAAGTAGAAGTCAGGTAGACCTTATAACTACCATCTTCTATAAACCTAACACGCTTTTATTATGAGCCTACTCAACAAACTTATTTACTTTAGTAAAAAGGCGACTGTCAGCCCTGATAAGCATATTGTAACAACCGACTCCCCTCGAGATTGGGAACGCTTTTATCAAAATCGATGGCAGTTTGATAAGGTAGTCCGTTCCACCCATGGTGTAAACTGCACAGGTTCCTGTTCTTGGCAAATATTTGTAAAGAACGGTTTAGTTACTTGGGAGCTTCAGAGCACTGATTACCCAGAAACACGTCCCGATCTTCCCAATCACGAACCTCGTGGATGTCCTCGTGGAGCCAGTTACTCTTGGTATCTATATAGCTCAAATCGAGTGAAATACCCGATGATACGTGGCGCACTAGCAAAATCCTATCGCAAAGCCAAAGAGCTTCACAAAGACCCTGTCCTTGCTTGGGAAAGTATTATGGATAATCCCGCCAAACGAAATGAATATGTAAGTCAACGAGGTTTGGGTGGTCTTATTCGTCTCGACTGGGAAGAGGCACAAGAAATAATAGCTGCCGCTAATATTTACACCATTAAAAAATATGGACCAGACCGCCTTGCCGGTTTTACCCCCATCCCTGCCATGTCAATGGTCAGTTATGCCTCTGGCACTCGCTACTTGAGCCTTTTAGGAGGAACAATATTAAGTTTTTATGATTTCTATTGCGATTTACCACCTTCTTCTCCCCAAACTTGGGGAGAGCAAACGGATGTGCCTGAAAGTGCAGACTGGTATAACTCTTCATTTCTAATGCTATGGGGGTCCAATGTGCCTGTCACACGAACTCCTGATGCTCCTTTCTATACGCAAGTAAGATATAAAGGGACAAAAACCATCAATATATCCCCTGATTTTAATGAAGCAGCAAAATTTGCAGACCTCTGGATAAAACCAAAACAAGGAACAGATGCCGCAGTAGGTATGGCAATGGGACATGTTATATTGAAAGAATTTTATCTGGATAAAAGGACACCTTATTTTGAGAATTATGTAAAACAATACTCAGACCTGCCATTTTTGGTGAAAGTAGAAAAAAAGAATGGTCGATTTGTGGCAGGAAGAATTGTACGTGCCAGTGACTTAGATAGTAAGTATGCCACAGAAGAAAATGCTGATTGGAAACCACTGCTTTTTGACGAAAAAAGCAAAGAGTTAGTAATACCGAATGGAACTATCGGCTCACGTTGGGACAAAAGTCAAAAATGGAACTTGGAGATGGTAAATGTCTCCACTGGAGAAGAAATTTCACCACAACTCTCTTTTGCAGACGAGTTTGATGAAGTGAAAGAAGTTGCTTTCCCCTATTTTGGCGGAGACGATTACAAAAATGAATACTTTAACGCTACCAAACACGATGAAATAGTTAATAGGAAAATACCAGTGCGTAAATCTCCTGATGGAAAGTTTATGTATTGTACAGTATATGATTTAACTATCGCCAATTATGGTCTTTCATTAGGACTTCCAGGTGAAGCCCCTTCTCCCGAATATTCGGAAGATGCGCTTTACACTCCTGCTTGGCAAGAAAGAATAACTGGTGTGCCTGCATCTCATATAATTTCCACTGCACGACAATTTGCTGAAAATGCAGAGAAAACAGAAGGAAAATCCATGATTATTATCGGCTGTGGAGTCAATCAATGGTATCACACAGACATGATTTACCGCAGTGCAATCAACATGTTGATATTCTGTGGATGTATTGGAAAATCAGGAGGAGGATGGTCACACTATGTAGGACAAGAAAAGCTAAGACCACAAACAGGTTGGCTACCACTTGCCTTTGGTCTTGACTGGCATCGTCCCCCTCGCCACATGAATGCAACTTCTTACTTCTATATGCACACGAATCAATGGCGCTACGAGAAAGTGGGGCTATCAGAATTATTATCTCCATTAGCCGACAAGGAAAAAT
>CAZXGV010000007.1:23658-38214 GCA_964640575.1 uncultured Dysgonomonadaceae bacterium | reverse complement strand
CTCATTTTTTTATGTGTAAAGCAATGGTTTCAAAATACAGCAACCAATTGAGTAAACTGCCAGAAGAATGTGAGTGTAATAATCACTAATGAAACAACAATCTTTTGGGACGACTAATAAGAAAACACTACTTCTTTATTTTGGAAATCTATCAAAAGCTATACCTCATCCCTATTGTAAGAAATGAATTATCCTGTCTGAAAGTACTGTTAGATAAATTATGGCTGTACCCATATTGTAGTTGAAGTTTTATTTTCTCGAGCCCTCCCCTAATAGTTAGCGCAGGTTCTAGCAAAAAGCTTGACTTGTTATCATTTAAATAATCAATTTGGCTTTTCCCTTTATAAATTAAGTCTCCTTCGATATTGTTATACATCAAGTTCACAATTCGTGAAGAAAGAGCTACTTCAAAATGTTTTGATTTATAACCAAAGTTTGGTTGAATTCCTACACGAAACACATTGGCTGAAATATCCCCTTTTGAATCAGGGTTATCTTCTTGCGTGCTTGGGAAATTATTCTCCATAGTCCCAAACCCAAGAAGACCGTATGCTTCAAACACAAAATTATCCATGACCGGAGTAAAGTACCCACCTCCTAACTCGAAGAACTTGCCAGAACCTCCATCACCATTATCTTCTTTGCGCGGGAGAAACAAGCCTCCATTTGCTTGAATTGCAAAAGCCTCAGTTAGTGCGTATGCACCTTGCAGTTCTAGTTGATTGTCGTTTCCGGCAAACATTATATTTTTATCATCTTTATGAGTGAGCAGAGGTACATTTTGAGTGTTTGGGGTATAAAATAAAGGGCTACAACCTGTTGCTACAAATGTAATCAAAATTATACTAACAATTGTTTTTTTCATAATCATAATGTTTTATGTGAACAATCAGACTCCAATATTTGCTTTAATAAGAGCCTATATGCATTGTCCAACAAGAACATTGTGATTAAAGTTCAAGTCAAAATTGATAGAAAGAATAAAATATCGAGAAATATGCTCCAATAAAGTTGTTCTTTAAAGATTTAAAGAGCCTCATTTTTCTTCCAAAACCTCCTTTATAACCACTGCATTATTCATCTCTGTGTCTTTGGCTGCAAACAGCAGCGTAAGCTTCTCAGACTTTGCTTTGTTGCGCAACTTGTCCAACTCTTCTTCGTGGTCTAAAAGTTCTTTTTTGTAACGTTTACGGAACTCCTCAAACCTTTCTGGTTTATGATCAAACCACTTCCGGAGTTCGGTGGAAGGAGCCAACTCTTTCAACCACTCATCAAAGTGAGCATCTTCTTTTGACACTCCTCTTGGCCATAGCCGGTCAATAAAAACACGATAACCATCGTCTTTTGACTTGTCGTCATAAACTCTTTTTATGTCTATTGCTTTCATACTCTTTTAGGGTTAAGATTGAGGTTTCTCATCAGGTACATAAGTCAATTCGCCCTCAACAATGCGTGCAGGCTGCGTGTAGGGATGCTCAGATGCTTTATTAACACCCATAATATGTTGCACATTCCAACCATGAGCTTTCAAATAATCAGACACCATGGAGCGATGACATCGCCACCAAACAGCTTCGGAACACATGTAAGCAGTGCGTTGCTGTTGGGCAATCTCTATAAGCTCCGCTATGCCTTCGGCAAAGGACTCTGTCTCCATATAATCAGCATAGCCTCGAAATGCGTCATGTCGCCAAGTAGTGTTCTTTGATTCAGGATTAACCCTCCTTCTCCCACCCAACTTTTTTAGATGGGTGTAGCGAATCTTGTTTTCGGGTAATGATAACTGTAACGACTCTTTATTGAATTGAGGAAACTTACGAGAGCCTGGATAACTGCGTATATCAACAACAATATCTATTTCAAAAGAACGTAGCATAGCTACTAACTCATCTAAACTATGAGTAGAATGTCCTATAGTCCAAACAGATTTTGATTGGTTGGTTTTCATCCTATTCTAATTTATATGTTGAGTTGGTTGCTATGCTACTTACTCATTTTATACTTTAGAAAAAGCTAAGCTTATTTCATTTCTTCTCCTTTTCCATCTCGTCCATTGCTAGAGTCGAATGTGCAAGAGCAGCACCCGATCGCATTTCGGAGGCAACCCAAATTGCCTCCATCATTTCTTCTTTGCTTGCTCCCATCCTCATAGACTCTTTTGTGTGAGCTCTGATACAATAGGGGCATTGAGTGACATGAGCCACAGCCAATGCAATCAAATGTTTTGTCTTTTCAGAAAGTGCTCCTTCTGCAAAAACAGTATTGCTAAAGTTTTGCCAAGCCTTCATACTTTCAGGAGCCAAAGAGGTTCTTTTGTGAAGCATCTCTTTGCTTGGTATTGGGAACATATTTAATTCTTCCATCTTGTTTAGTTTTGATTTATTGAGCCTACCCCGAAAAGTCAATTTCACTCATTCCCGCCACTAAATCCCCTTTGATGAAACTTTAACAAAATGCTTATCATTTGAGTTTCTTCCTCCTTAGGGATAAAGGGCTGAAATAAAATTAATAATCAGCACTTGAGGGTTTTCGGAGTGGATTCATTGATTTTTATTCTTTTGCTTCTCTCAAAAATTGTCTCAATACATATTGTAAGATACCACCGTTGCGATAATATTCAATTTCTATTTGAGAATCTAATCGAGCTATTGCGTTAAACTTGGTTTGTTCTCCTCTTTTGTTTTCAACAATAACCTGCACTTCTTTGAGTGGAGTCAAATCTTTTTCAATGCCTATAATGGTGAAAGTCTCTTTACCACTAATATCTAACTTTTCAGCAGTATCACCTTCTTTATATTCAAGTGGCAAAACACCCATCCCCACTAAGTTGCTACGGTGAATGCGTTCGTAGCTCTCTGCTATTACACACTTAACACCTAGCAAGAAAGTTCCTTTGGCAGCCCAATCGCGCGACGATCCACTTCCGTACTCTTTGCCTGTCAACACAACCAATGGTGTATTATCTTCTTTATACTTCATAGCTGCATCATACACAGTCATCTCTTCTTTATCTGGCAAGTAACAGGTGTATCCACCCTCTCTTGTTGCGAGTTTATTTTTTATTCGCACATTACTAAAAGTTCCACGTACCATTACTTCATCATTCCCACGACGTGAACCATAAGAGTTGAAATCCTTTCTCACAACTCCATGTTCTATCAGATATTTTCCAGCAGCAGAGTACTCATTAAACGAACCTGCTGGTGAAATATGATCTGTTGTTACGCTATCACCCAACACTAAAAGAGCACGCGCATCTTTTATATCTTGTAGTGGCTCTGGATCACTTGATATACCATGAAAGAAGGGTATCTCTTTTATATATGTCGAATTCTCGTTCCATTCATACAGTTTACCTGAAGGTATTTCAAGATTACGCCATGTTTCGTTTCCATCAAAAATGGTTCCATAGCTTTTCTCGAAATCTTTAGAAGTCAATACCTGTCCCATTATCTCATTAATTTCATCATCTGTGGGCCAAATATCTTTTAAATAGACTGGATTCAGGTTCGAATCATAACTAATTGGCTCGTTTGTCAAGTCAATATCAACACGACCTGCAATAGCATAAGCCACTACTAGCATGGGCGACATCAAAAAGTTCATCTTCACTTGAGGATGAATGCGGGCTTCAAAATTTCTGTTTCCTGACAGAACCGATGTAAGCACTAAGTTTTGTTCATCGACTGCCTTCGCAATGGCTGGTGCCAAAGGTCCAGAGTTTCCGATACACGAAGTGCACCCATATCCCACTAAGTGAAATTGTAAAGCTTCGAGGTCTTTCATCAAGTCAGCCTTTTCCAAGTAGTCTGTCACTACTTTAGAGCCAGGAGCAAGTGATGTTTTAACCCATGGTTTTACATCAATACCATGTTTACGTGCATTTCTTGCAACCAAGCCAGCCCCAATCATAACAAATGGGTTGGAAGTGTTGGTACACGATGTAATTGCAGCAATTGCCACAGCTCCATCCGAAAGCATAAACTTCTCTTGTCCTCTGGTTATCCATACTGTCTTTAAACCATTACGTTGATGAGCTTCAATTTCTGTTGGAACTCCTTTCTTGTCAGATTTAGTTTGAGGTAAATCTCCACCTTCACCTTCAAAACGGGTAATTGATTTATCTATGTCTCTTTTCTCCCATGAAATATATTCTCTTTGATAGGAAGTATCTAACAAATCAATGAATTTGTCTTTAAAATCCTTTAGTAGTATTTTATCTTGGGGTCTGCTTGGTCCGGCAACGGTTGGCTCAACAGTTGAAATATCAAGTTCTAAAACATCTGTATAATTTATTGCATCTTCATTTTCACGCCATAACATGTTTGCTTTACAATAGGTTTCAATCAACTCAAGCTGTTCGGCCGATCTATTGGTTTGTTTCATATATTCCAATGTCTTATCATCAATGGGGAAAAACGTAACCGTGCAACCAAATTCAGGTGACATATTACCAATAGTAGCTCTATCAGGAACTGAAAGATTGTCGAGAGCAGGACCAAACACCTCAACAAATTTTCCTACCACACCATATTTCCTAAGCACATTAGCTATAGTTAGCACCAAATCTGTAGCCGTTGAACCTACCGGAAGTTTTCCTGTAAGTTTTAACCCTATAACTTCGGGCATTATAAAATAGATTGGCTGTCCTAGTATGGCTGCTTCTGCTTCTATACCACCCACACCCCATGCTAAAACTCCCACTCCATTAACCATGGGAGTATGACTATCTAAACCAACAGTTGTGTCAGGAAAAGCTTCTCCATCTCTTTCAATAACACCTTTTGATAGATACTCTAAATTAACTTGATGACAAATTCCCATTCCAGGAGGAACAACACTGAAGTTGTCAAAGGAGTTTTGAGCCCATTTCAGAAACTGATAACGCTCTTTGTTTCTACGATACTCTTCTTCAATATTCCGATTATAGGAATACTGAGTCCCAAAGAAATCAACCTGAACCGAATGATCTATAATTAAATCAACAGGTATCAATGGATTGATACTCTCAGGATCTTTCCCTTTACGTGCAACCTCAGCACGTAGCGCAGCAATATCCACTACTGCAGGAACTCCAGTGAAATCTTGCATTAACACACGTGCTGGTTTAAAAGGAATATCCTTATCTGAACCCTTAGGCTTCCAATTCAAAAGAGTTTCAATATTTTCTCGTGTTACGGCAAAGTCGTCGTAATTACGTAAAGCATTTTCTAATAAAATGCGAATAGAGAACGGTAGCTTCTCAATTTCATAACCTTGTTTTTGCAATTCAGGCAAGCTGTAGTAGGTAAGACTCTTGCCGTTAACTTCTAAGTTTTGTTTAATCTTATAGATGTCATTTTCCATGTTGATTGCTTATTTTTTATAGTTTAATATATGTCAGTGTCGATTTAATTTAAAAAACTTCTTTTACTATTGTATCTTCATTAACATTCAAATTGTGAAGTTGTTCTTCAATACTTTCCATCATTGGCTTCGGACCACACAAATAGACATATCCATAGTTATTAACCTCATGCTTTTGTAAAAAATCCTCATTTATCAAGCCATGATCAAAATCAGGAGACTCCTCTTGAGAAAGAATATTGATAAATTTTTCTCCCAACATGTCTTCAAATTCATCTTTGTGTATAATATCTTCCGTAGTTTTGTTTGCAAAAAGAAGTTTGCTTTCACCTAACTCATTTTTTGCTTTCAAATAACGAAATATTGAAATAAATGGTGTGACACCCGCACCTCCTGCTATGAAGACACCTTCACCTTTATAATTAATTGTACCCCAGGGATCACCAATAATTAGCTCATCGCCAGCTTTCAAACTTAACAGTTCATTGGTAACACCCTCATGAGATGGATATGTTTTTATTGTAAATTCTAGATAATCCTCATCTGGGAGATTTGTAAAAGTAAATGGTCTCTTTTTCTTTTCCCAACCCTCTTTGTTGATTGAGACTCGAGTAGCTTGTCCAGGTTCGAAATTATAATTCGCTGGTTTTTCAGTTTTAAATCTTAACACATCGTGTGTTACATGATCTACTAATTCAATTTTAATAATGTGTTGTCCCATTTTTTGTTTTTTTTAAAAGGTTAGTAAAAAAGATTATTCTAGTAGCTTACAACAGCTACTTTTTTTTTAAGAGAACAGACTTTGGATATAATGTGCTGTTTTCTACATAAATGTGTATATGAAAATCATCTTGTAATTCTTTCAATATAACAAAAAAATGCTCGAGCTGTATTACGAACACATTCAGATAGAGCAAAACTATATTCTCAACGATTATATCTATATTCAAAACGATTATCATCGGTAGAATGTTCGCTTTCCATACTCATTTATCGGATTTTAAATGCTCTCAGAGCTTGACTTTTTGTCTTTACGCATCTGTTGTGCTAGCAATCTCTTTTTAAATAGTGAACTACAATCACATATTTCTATGCCTCGTATCCTACACAAAGCTAAAAAAGCAAGAGTGATAAACATCATACACTAGAATGGTTTGAGTTGTATGTGCAATTTTGCAACTCGCGCTTGTGGTAGGCAAATATTATCCCTCAACAGCATTACTCACACACTGATGCAAATTTACAATCCATAGCAATACTCCTTCTTTTTTATGATGTATCGTTTGTGACTAATACAATTTCACCTCTATTCATTCACTCGCAGGTTAGTAATCACTACCACACTAATCCTATTCTTATATTAGTGGGTTAGTGATTACTCTCACACTAGTCCACTTTTGATATCTGTTAGTTTGCAACAACTCGCAACCGAAAGTTATTTTCATTATGGCAGACTATCATTTACTCCCATAATGACCTATGGTTAATACTCTACACATGTTAACCACTGCTATTCTCACTCAAGAATTAGCCTAAAGATATAAAACTACTCCAATTCTTGCATAGGAATCAGACAGAAGCGTGCGCAAGATAGATAATCCTACATGGGAATATCGCCTCTTCAACAAATTTAAGCCTAAACCTACATCGTAATAGCTCTTCGTATCATAATTCTTATAAATTCCCATGCAGGAATAAGGGTTAGTTTGCATAATGATGCATATTCCTACATGGGAATAAGCATCAATATTCAAATTGATATAAATTCCCACTGCCGAATTTGAGTGAGTAATGTTCTACCATATACAACCAATAGTTACTTTAAGAGTAAGAGAAGTGTGCGGATTGAATAAAAGAGGATGGTTTGACAGTGGTTACTTTGTAACTACCCACTTCCTAATGTATAGATGAGAGTAGTCACTTTGTCACAGACGACTTACTTGAGATAGGTAGAGAGTAAGAAGTTATCATCCGATATTATCTGTTGGTTAATTTGTCAAAGAGTATATTTAATGAGATGAGATAGGCAGACGAAGAAGTCCTAACGAATTAAAAGAAGGTATTCAAGGTCTATATATAAACAGATGCATCAATACCGCACTCACGTGTTTTTAAGAATATATTACTTCTAAAAGAATTTTGTTCTAACCATCATAATACTAGAATCATTGATATCTACCTGATATATATGCTGCAAGCTTAGAAAGAAACTTCTACGGCAGAACAAAGCAACTACAAGTCTTTTTATGTTTGGTGACAAAAAAAGGGGTAACTGCTAGACACTTTTTTTAGTGTCTAGCAGTTGCCCCTTTTCAATAATTAATTGAAAGACCTATTTAATTAGCGGCGCTGCTTATTTCGATGTTATCGAGGAAGTAGCGGTTGGCTGTCGGTAACTGCCAGTTGGTCTGACGTATCGTAATCTTAGTCTCTTTTGTAATCTCAACTCCAGTAAGCTCTACTTCGGCTTTAATCCATTCAAGTTTTTGATGCTGCTCGAAGCCCGACTCTGGTATGTCGAACGTCACTTCATCATCTCCGTTTGTAATGATAATAATCAGATTGATAGGGTCTATTATTCCTGAGCCTTGACGCTGCGGACACCAATCGAACGACATCGTTGGAGTTACATCAGATGGAATATCCTCTTCAAGTTTTGGAAGAATGATTCCAGCTTGATAACCTGTTCTACCAAATTTGAGGTAGTTTTCCTGCAAGTAAATACACTCGCCTGCTTCTGTAGTAGTAGGTGTAACACGTAGGAAATCATATCCTTTAGCTAAAAGTGCGTCAACTGCAGCCACACCATCAACTATTGGCGTTGTAATTCTTGGGGAATATGCACCAGGATCATCTGTTTCGACAGTTCTACCTGCGCTTACTGATTTTGACCAAGGATCAAGCCACTCGAAATCTTCGAAGAAGTAGATAACTTTATCCACGCCCTCATCTTGAATATCGGCAGGTAAGACCCTAACAACTGGTGCAGAAAGTCCGTCGAAGTAACCTTTGACAGTCACACGATGACCAGTCAAGTTATTAAGATTCAAAGAGGAGGGAGCATTAACAATGCTTACTGTGTAATTGGCACCGTCAACAGAAACATTGTTTCCATTTAAAACACCATTTACAGCAATGAATTCCCTGTAAGTAGCGTTATAAGTATCAACATTTTCAGTTATATCCTTTGCCTCTGGATAGGTCACAGTTCCTCCTGTTGAAGTAATCTCAGTTTGATCTGCATTTACAACAGCCAGCGATTGCGTATTAGAAGATTTGGTTCCTCTAATCGAGACCTTATCTCCAACATTTACTGATGACTCGCCCAAAATATATACGTTATTAGCATTTTGTTCGTCTGACACAATATATCCTCTTGACAAAACTGCCATTACAGTTGCATCTGGAACAGATACTACTGTTTCGTCATCCAAACCCACAACTTCTTCCAGTGTATAATCTTTCACACCTCTGTATTTGTCGCCTGCTTGTAGCACAACTACTTTCGCTTCACTATCAAGGGTTGCTCCCTTGAATACTACCACCCCTCTTCTGGGATTATCCAATGCACCATCACGCATATTTTCGGACACACCAATTGCCACATCCATTACGCCTTTGCCTGAAGCAGGTTCTACAGTTATCCACTCTGGAGTTTCTACTATCCATTCAGCATCGGCATAGATGGTGATAATCTGTTGAATATTGTCATCTCCTTCGAAATTTAAAGAGCTAACACCCGCTAAAACAGCCTTCGACAATTTTGTATCATCATCATCATCAGTGCAGCTCCCGAAAGAGAACAAGACTGCCATTAGTATTAAGGCTGTATATGTATATCTCAATAGTTTCATAATTATCTGTTTTATTATTTTTGAATTTCTATTTAGTAATCAAGTCCATCGCTCCATCCTGGATTCTGTGTAAGATTCTTATTGAGCGAACGTTCGTTAATAGGAATTGGATAAAGGTAATCCCTCACCTCTGAGAATTTAGTTCGTGCTATATTCTTATGATAATATACATAGCCTCGGTTTTCGTTAGTAAGAAGGATGTCTTGTCCAATCGACAGCACCTGAACTCCATCACCAGCTGAAGGTTTGGGGGTTCCCTCCTCATAAAGAACAACATCAGTATTCCCATCTCCTGTAAGATCATATTCTCCAGGACCTTCAAAATACATACCATGTATGTCTTGATCAATAGCATATCCAGCTTTCCATCTAACTAAATCATCAAATCGGAAACCTTCTTGAGTCAACTCTATTGCGCGCTCTCTACGAATCTCTAGTATTACACCTTTGTTAGCTCCACTAACATTTGGGTATCCATATTCTGCAGAAGAAAGATACCAATCAGGATCAGCATTTGCCGACTGCATATTTAGATTTGGCATACCTACTCTGTTTCTTAGTCTATTTATAGAAATATCTAGATCGCTCTGATTTAATGTCCCCAGTTCTGCTTTTGCTTCGGCATAGTTAAGAAGCACCTCTGCATATCTGAATACAGGAAGGTCAGCTGTTGATCTGTCATTACGGTCAACATTGCCTCCAGATGCTTTTGGATCTTGAACATACTTGATAGGTTGATAGCCTGTAACAGTACCCGTAAGATTAGGTGGTAACACTTTTGTTGTTCCTATTCTTGTATAACCTGGAGTTCTTATGCTCTGCGCCAAGCGCGGGTCACGATCCTTTACCTCGTCAACAAACGATGTTTCTTGCCATCCCTCATCATCAGTGAAAGGCGTACCATCAGTTTTCAAATAGCTATTTACCATCTTTCTTGTCAAACCAGGACGTCCTTGGGTTGCAACTACTGTGTGTGCGGTAGCATTGTGATAAATGCCAAGGCTAAAGTCAAATTTAATAGCAAGAATATACTCATCTACACTAGCATCTTCTTGAGCAAAAAGCATTAGATAATCCTTGTTCGGATTGCCAGTTGTGTAAAGTGAATAAGGTCCTTCATTAATTAGCTTTTCTGCTGCATCAGCTGATTGTTGTAGATAATAAGTATAATCATTTCCTTCAAGGTTGACTTGGTGGTATTTTCGATATGTTCCTTCATAGAGACAGAATCGAGCTTTCAGAGCTAGAGCAGCCCATTTGTTGGCACGATAAGTACTCACTTGCGAAGGAAGGTTCTCGATGGCATAATCAATATCTTCAATCATTTTGGTCATTACCAATTCACGTGAATCACGTGGCTTATATAAATCCTCATCAGCCGACCCTAGTTCTTTTTCATACCATGGCACATCACCAAATCGCTTAACCTTATCAAAATAAAAGTAAGCTCTGAAGAATCGTGTCAGTGCTGTATATTTGATTGCAGCAGCTTCATCATCAACTTGGTCTATATAAGCTAAAAGAGTATTCATCTTCCTTAAGTCTCCCCATGACCATCCTCCACCTGAGTTGGGTACAGTTCTTTTGTTACCTCCAATCATTATGGATGAGAGATTTTGCACGATGTAAAGATCGCTTTGTTCGTTGTAGGGAGATTTATCCAACAGATTGTTGTAAAAAGTATTACTAAACAGCTGAAGGTCGGTTTCCGTCTTAAAATAAGTTTCCGGAGAAATCTGGCTCAGTGGTTTGGTGTCAAGCATATCGCAAGATGTCAAACCTATTATCAGAGCAATTGTTATTATAATATATCGCTTCATTGTCATTGTTTCTTATTGTTGTTAAAAAGTAAGATCTATACCAAACATAAAGGTCTTAGACCATGGATAATAGGCATTTTGGTGAACGTTATTTGACCTATTGATAACTGCTTCTGGATCGACATAGTCTGAGTTCTTTTTAATAGGTGACCAAAAGTGGAGATTTTCACCTGAAAAATATAAACGAACTTTATCCAGTTTGATCTTTTTTGTTAAATAAGTCGGTAACGTATATCCAACAGTCAAATTTTTGAACCTCAAATATCTCAGATTTTGAAGATATCGATCATTAACCTGGCTCATGGGACCTGATGTAGCCGAATAAGCCATTGGTCTAGTGAAGTATGCGTCAAGATTATCCTCTGCCCATACATTGTCTAGGAAATTTTTTGGCATGTATGTAAGATAAGGATATGAATATGATCCCCAGAAATTCATCATATGTCCGCTAGGATACCAATGATGATTACCTGTTCCTTGGAAGAATACCGATATATCAATACCTTGCCATTTTGCGTTTGCATTAATTCCATAAGAAAGGCTTGGAAGTGAGTTTCCTAAAATTTCACGATCCCCTGGATCACCAACAGTATTGCTACCTAATCCTAATACACCGTCTCCATCAAGGTCAAGAAATTTGATATCGCCTCCTTGCCAGCCTCCTGTAATACGGTTGCTGATATAACTTAAATCAACTTCTGCCGCATGAGCTTGAGCTTCTTCTCTACTTTTGAAAAGTCCATCAGTTCTAAAGCCCCATACTTCTCCAATTCTCATTCCTTCGTAATATTCTTTAGCGAACGATTTCTCTCGATTGTCATATTTAGTAATCTCACTATTATAATCACTGAGATTGAACCCAATACCATATTGTAAAGGTTTACCAGCTACTGTTACTTGATCTCTCCAGTTGATGGAAAACTCATATCCCTTTGTGCGTAAGTCAGCTGTATTCATTTGTGGAGGCGTAGCTCCATAAACACCAGGAAGAGCTATTCCATCGGTCAACATATCTTTAGTATCGCGGATATATACATCGCCGACAAAGTTGAGACGATTATTTAAAAAAGTCATATCAAGACCAACGTTCCATTGCTCAGAGTTTTCCCATGTTAGGTCGGATGCTACAGGTGCTCCTATTGTAGAGTATTTAGCCATTGATCCACCCTCGCCGAAGGAGTATCCAGCGAAATCACGTATTGAAATAAGTCTCAAATATGCATAATAAGAAGAAACGTTTTGGTTACCTAAGTTACCATAAGAGGCTCTCAGTTTAAGATTATCTATATACTCTCGTGCTGGTTCGAAGAATGACTCCTCCGAAACTCTCCACCCTACTGATCCTGAGGGGAACCATCCCCAACGATCGCCAGAGGCAAAACGGGAAGTTCCATCATAGCGTCCACTTACTTCAAATAGGTAGCGCCCTTCATAATCGTAATTAATACGACCAAAGTATCCCATCAATGCATATTCATTTTGACCACCTCCCACACCCGTGAGAGTATTTCCTTCCTCATCTTGTCCTACAAGATTTAAGTCGTCCAAATCTCTAGATGCGAGATTTCTACCCCATGCTGAAATGTTTTTCAATTTTAATGCTTCATAATTTAACCCGATTACTGCTGTTAGATTATGAACATTGTTGAATGTTTCGTTATAAGTGGCGAAAACATTGGTAGAATAAAGCTCTCGGGTGTTAACAGATTCATCGAGTTGATTTTGACCTGCACCAGTATCATAGGCTTCCATAGGCCCATCTGGATACTCTCTATAAGGCAAGCTATTAGCCCTACTCGTATTACGCGTTTGATACAGTCGGTATGTAAAATCTCCCGTAACACTCAATGCTTTTATCGGTGTGATAACAAGGCGACTGGTATTGGTGAAATCACTTGCAATATTAGCAAGACGGTGTGAGCCCTCACCAAGTATTATATGACGACCGTTGCCAATTTTATAGCTACTGTATGGTGTGCTATATACCCACGAACCATCAGGATTCTTCATCGGAACGTTGGCTAATGCGTGTCTGGCACTGTAACCAAGCGTGTTATCAACGCTTCCATGTCCTAATGAGGTATATTTTGATGTGTAGAAAGATGTATTGTTTGATAGGGTAGCCCATTTGTTAATATTGAAATCAATTTTCGATCGTAAATTGTACTTGCTAAACACATCGGGATGCTCCCTCTGTATCCCCTTCTGCTTGTCGAACGCTCCAGACACAAGGTACTTCACATCTTTCGACCCACCGCTGAGTGATACATTGTGCTTTTGAGCTGGTTGTTTTGAACGGAACATCATGTCCCACCAGTCATAATTACCATAGTAAACCCATTGGTTTCTTCCGCTTCTTACATCCTCAATCACCCATGGACGATCCGGATGTTCCTCCTTGTCGTTTACACGAGCTAAAAGTTGTTGCATGTCCTGGTCGGTATAATTAAAGTATTTCGTACCAGAATCTGCTTCCCAAAACTTATTAACTGTATATACGGACCAGTATCCTCTGTCTTCGTAGTCGGTCGATGTTGTAGGTTCTTCCCATCCAACGCGACTACTGTAGCGTACCAAAGCTTTACCATCTCTGTCAGTCCCCGATTTGGTTGTAACCAAAATAACACCAAATGCAGCTCGTGCTCCATATACGGCAGCTGCCGAAGCATCTTTGATAACCGATATTGATTCCACATCGTTAGGATTGACACGGTTAAGATCACCAGGAGTACCATCAATCAACACAAGGGGTGAAGCTTCATTGATAGAAGTTATACCACGCACATTAATTGAAGCTGTACTGCCAGGTTTACCTGAAGATGTTGTAATGTTAAGCCCCGGAACGGAACCTTGTAGCATATGGGTTACGGAGTGTGCAACTCGGTCTTCTAACTCTCCTTCTCCTACAACCGATACAGAACCTGTAAGGTTTACTCGCTTCTGTGTACCATAACCTACTACTACCGTTTCTTCAAGTAGAACGGCATCTTCTTCCATATAAATAGTGACATTCGTTTGAGTTGGCGAAACTTTTACATTTTGGGTAATAAATCCCACAAATGAAACTTTCAAATTTGCTTCTCCTGATGGAACTTCAAGCTCAAAACTACCATCTTCGGAGGAAATTATGCCCCTAGCCGTACCTTCAAGCTGAACTGTTACTCCAATCATGGGTTGCTGTTCAACGTCAAAGATCTTTCCAGTGATTACTCTACTCTGAGCCAACAAGGAGATACCTCCTCCAACTATCAGAAGTAGCAATAGGACAAATAGTCTAGATTCTCTCATAAAATTAATTTTTTAAAATTATAAACACTTGTTTTAGTTAACATCTTTATTTTTTATACTCGTCTATTGAGAATAATTTCCGGTCGCTCCATATATTCCCAATCATCTATTTCCAAATTCTTTTCTAACAGTAATTCGTAAATCTTCGTGACTATTATTTTTTCGTAAAATTAGTTTGTTAGTTAAATAGACCAATAAGATGCACTCTCTTCACAAACATATAACAAATAATAAGCAATCGCAAACAT
>CAZXGV010000007.1:0-23558 GCA_964640575.1 uncultured Dysgonomonadaceae bacterium | reverse complement strand
AATAAGATGCACTCTCTTCACAAACATATAACAAATAATAAGCAATCGCAAACATTTGCTTAAAAAAAGACAGCAAAACAGAAAGCAAAAAACAATTTAGGTGTAAAAACAAAAAAGTAAAATACAACTAAAAAGATTTTTAATAAAGAATATTCTGACAAATAGTCATCCTTTAATGATGCTTTTGAACAATTTAATTATATCAACCTTAGAAAATAATCTTCTAGCATGTTAGAAACAATTTAGATAGTAACAATTCACAGATTAATTTGATGTTTTTAGATATCTAAAAAATAAACAGATAACAAAAGAAAAGGTTTTCCATACTAGTTATTTTAAAGCCTACACATCTAAGTAAAAAAACCTAGAGCAACTATTTACCCTAGGTCTTTTCTCTTTTTTTAATTAAAAGGTATATTCCAATTTATTCAGCATAGCTATGCATAATTCTAACATACCTCATCACACATAGTAGCTAGTCGTCACTTACCTCATTAAATAAGAAAACTCCTTAGGTCGTTCCATCACTTCAGAATATAAATTACCATATCGGTCAATAACATTTATATATAGAGTAGAAGTAGGACTCGATGCCTTCACTTTAAATAAATGGGCTGTAGTGTTAGTCACAAATGCACTTGTTGGAGTTGCACCAGCATTTAAGCGTTGCGCTTCATACGATATTATGTGGAGTGGATCTTTCATAATCACACGTTGCACATCAAGAGATCTTCCGTCTTCTTTAACTTCGATTTCCCATTTCTCATCGTAGCCCCACACATTTATTAAAACTTCATTACTGCTATTAGGACTCGCATATACACTCGTATATGGCGCCATTTTTGCATTAGTCGATTTTGGAGCAAATTTTTCGGCAGTTATATGTACATTATTCAAGTCATACGTTCTGAATTGATAATCTTTTTCATATCCCATACTCTTGTAATAATATTTCATATCCTTTCCTTCCATTTCGAAAACCCCATAGCCACCAGGGCTTCCATCCTTACAAATATGATTTCCTGCATATCCCGGTCTTCCAGTCCACCACCATGTAGCAGATATGGCAGCTATATTATACTCCATTATGTTAGGTGAATCCTGAACTGTAAAGTTGCAATGAGTGTGACCCGTCAAGACACGAACATCAGTGAAATCGTTCAATAATGATATTAACTGATTTCCATTAGTAAGCCTCACACCATCCCTTTGACTGCCATCCGCATTAAGAGCAGGATAATTGTACAACGGAATATGCATAGCAATAACAATGGGCGTGCTTTTATCTTTTATCGTTGCTAAATCTTTTCTCAACCACGCCATTTGATCGGCAACAATAGTGGCATTATAATTTCTGGCACCCACATTCCCTTGCGATCCACCTGAGTTAATCCACTCTATATTATCTAACACAACGTAATGCACATCTCCTAAATTAAAAGAATAATAATTGGGGGCTACATTTTCTTTGAATGGTAATGCACCGTCCCAATCATTTGATGCATAAGGGTCGTTGTCATGATTGCCAATCACATTAAAAATAGTACTATTTACTTTATACATTTGCTCTAAATATTCTGGAAGTGCAAATCTATTTGAATACCAATATAAATCCCAACTTAAATCTCCAAGAGTAAGTCCATACACCTTTGTTCCTTTTGCCTGATATTCGGCAATAGTATTATTAATGTCTGGAAGCATTCCAGTGGTAAATTGTGTAACATCACTGTTTCTAGCTGCAAGATGCCAATCTGCCATTGCTAAAACAACGTGATTACTATTATCAGTTTTGATTAATGAAAAGTTTTTCACCTCCACACCTGTTCCTCCCGCTAATCGTTGATAGAAAACAGGCAAGTTCTTACTATTGTTTACTTCATAGTTACCTGGCACTGAAATAAAAACATACCTATTTTTCTTTGCAGATGGAAGATAATATATACCATCGGCGTCAGTGGTAGTTACTTCGTATCCATCCGAAACAACTACACCCTCTACCCCTTCACCATCTGAAGAGACAACCCCTTTGACAGTCATTCCTTCTTTGTCGGGAATATCAGTGTCTGTCACAACATTTAGTGTAATTGATCCAAGGAATTGACTCTTATTATCTCTCACTACAGTAACTGAATATCTTCCAGTAACAACCCCCTCAGGTAAAGAGAAAGCTGCTTTTTCATCTGTAACAGTTGAAGTGCTAATCAAATGTTTTTCATTGGGGTCAGACAATAAAGCTAAGCGGATTTTATCTCCACTTTCAAAACCTTGTCCACTGATAGTAACCTCTTCACCAATAACAAGATTTAAACTAGAAGGAATAGACACTCTTTTTATCTCTAAACCATCCTTTGCTGGTGGTGGTTCTACCGAATCAATAGGGTCATCACTACTACAAGCGTTTAAACCCGCTCCTAGTAATACAAGGATAAAAAATAGACTCCACAACTGGGAAGTCCTCTTAATAGTTTCATGATGAGAGCTTTTTCCCACGCTCAATATCCAAGATTTAATCATAATTTCAAATTTTAATTTTTAAGTACGTCAATTTATAACTAACACCCAACTCGTTTGATTAATTGATAAGCTAAAATTACGTAGACGCATATATTTCACAAATATAAAACAAAAACAAGCAATCGCAGTCTTTTGTTTAAAAAAGATAGTTAAACGAAAAACAAAGCACCCTTAGATAACAAGATAACAGAAAGAATGAACTCTAGGCAACATTAAGCGTTTCTATGATATAAGATTAAATACGAGCTGTTTCATTTTTTATATAAACCCCTTTGAAACAGTATAATATCTTTATGTTATACCATTATTAATAATAAATTTCGTATATTAGCTACTATGATACAAAAAATAGAAACAGAAAGAATCCCAATAAAATTATGGCTCAAAGAATTAGAGCCTGGCGCATTGCAACAAGCCAAAGATTTAGCTAACCTCAGCATTGCTTTTAGGCACATTGCCATTATGCCCGATGCACACCAAGGTTATGGTATGCCCATAGGTGGAGTGATGGCTACAAAAGATTCCATCATCCCCAATGCTGTGGGTGTGGATATTGGTTGTGGCATGTGTTCGCTAAAAACCAACCACAAACATATCGAGCAAAATGATTTAAAACAAATAATGAGCATCATTCGCAAAACAGTGCCCGTTGGTTTTAAACATCATAAGAATAATCAAGATGAGAGTTGGATGCCAGCCCGAAACGAAGATTTACCAATTGTAAATCAAGAGTACAACAAAGCACTCAAGCAGATAGGAACACTGGGTGGTGGCAATCACTTTATAGAAATACAAAAAGGTTCGGATGGATATGTATGGATAATGGTACACTCTGGCTCTAGAAACATTGGTTTCACTGTTGCCAATCATTACCACAAAAAGGCTGTGGCTGAACGAGCTAAACGCAAAGACAACAACACCCCCAAAGACCTGTCTTACTTTGTACGTGGAACAGAAAACTACGAAAACTACTTCAACGAGATGAACTACTGCATAGAGTTTGCCCTCCAAAGCAGGAAGCTGATGATGGAAAGAGTAAAAAAAGCTTTCACAGAAGTTCTCAATGATGTGGAGTTTTCTAACTTCATCAATAAACCACATAACTTTGCAGCATGGGAAACTCATTTCGACACGAATCTAATTGTACACCGAAAAGGTGCTACTAGAGCAGAAAAAGGAGAATGGGGAATGATTCCTGGCTCACAAGGCACGAGTTCATTCTTAGTGAAAGGAAAAGGAAATCCACTTTCATTCAACTCTTGTTCTCACGGTGCTGGAAGAACTATGAGCCGAAACCAAGCTCGCAGATCACTAAGCCTCAAAGATGAGGTAGCAAAGATGAATAGACTTGGTATACTACATGCCCTTCGCAACAAAAGAGATTTGGACGAGGCTCCCAGTTCTTACAAAGACATACAAGAAGTAATGGCTTTACAAGAAGACTTAGTGGATATTCAGGTGGAGTTGACACCAATGGCAGTGATAAAAGCATAAAAAGAACTCGATACTTTAGTAATCTATTTTGTTGTTTTTATGCATATAAGATATTATTCTTAAAACATTTTGTACATTTGATGGAGTAAACAACAATCGCTATATATATAAAAAAAAAACAATGAAACAAGTTACCTTCACCTTAATGGTGCTGTCTACAATGTTCTGCAGTTGTCAGTTTTCAAAAAACAAAACAGAAACAGCTACCGCTCCCAATAACAGCGCGCTTTCACAAGAAGTTTTCGATCCTATCGCAGAAGGATATCAATTGTATTGGGAAGATAATTTCGAAGGGACAGAACTAGACACAACAAAATGGAGACCCAGAGGCACAGGTCCGAGACGTATTGGCTTTAATGACCCTTCAATGATACATGTAAAAGACGGACATTTGCATCTGATGTACGATATAAAAAAAGACAGCATCATGGCTGGTGCAGTGGGCACTTACCAAACCTTTAATACCACCTATGGATACTTTGAATGTCGAGCACAAATGCAAAAAAGCATTGGACCCTGGGCTGCCTTCTGGATGCAATCTCCCTCTATTTCAAAAGGCGAAGACCCAGGAGAGTTTGGTGCAGAGATAGATATTTTCGAGTATTTTCGCAATCTAGGAGCCGACCACATGACTCACTGCGTTCATTGGGCTTATGGACCCAACCAACAATCAGTTGGCAGACTGGATAGTGATTTCGAAGGAATCTCTGAAAGTTTTCACACCTATGCTCTTGAATGGACACCAGAGAAATATGCATTTTATATTAATGGACTAAAATTTCACGAAATAAATGAAGGATTGTCGCACATCGACCAGTATATGATTCTGAGTATGGAGCTTCCAGGTACCCTTGAAGGAATAAAGAAAGCTTCTGCACCAGATGCCTTCATCGTTGATTATGTGAAAGTTTACAAGAAGTAAGCGAGACTGTAAAGACAATATATATGAAAATAAAATGTTGCTTTATTCTGCCACTCTTATTATTAACAAGCTTTTCTACAATTAGCCAAAACAGTTTTCGCAATAAAAAAGTTGGCATCACTTTTTCACCCTTTGGCGATAACGAGCCTGTTCATTTCACCAGTTTGGAAGGAGCAGCAAGTTATGATAGCAAAAGCTTCTATACTTTCGGCATTAACTATATCCATCCAGTCAACAGGCGGTTAGACATAGAAACTGGTGTGGAATATGCAAAACACACCGTTACTCTTAACCCCAATCTTCCGCCCAATATGGATAGGTCCCCTTACAACATCGATTTCTCTCTCATAAATATACCTATCACTGCTAGAGCCAATTTCCTTAATTACTTCTTTGCGAACGGTGGTTTGTTGTTAGGCATTGATGCAAGCACTTCCAGTCCAATAAACTCAGGTTTGGGTGCTATAGTAGGAATTGGTGCACAATATGAGTTTAGCAACAAACTTGGTGTATTTATAAATCCTTATGCTAAGGCTCATGCCTTAATTCCTTTTTCATCCGAAAAGTATCCTTTGAGATTATTGGAAACAGGAATTAAAGTTGGGCTCACATATAGCTTTACAGCAAAGTAAACCTAATGATTATTATTTGCTAGCCTCAACATCAACTTATATTTCAATTTTCATCTAGCTTTCTACAACATCCAAACACAATTTAATGTATCTTTGAGGGAGTGCAAATTAATATAAAACCAAACCTTTAAGATTATGACAAATACAACCATTCATGTAAAAACAGTTTTGGGCGATGTTAAAGGCATAGATTCTGAAGAAGGTCAACGTATATACGATCTTATCCTAAAAGCTTTTTTCCAAAGCAAAAAAGTAATTCTTTCGTTTGACAACATGGAAGCACTTTCCGAAGAGTTTTTGCAATCTGCTGTTGGACAGTTATACAAAAACTACTCTCACGCAGAAATTAAAGAAAACATGAATATCGAAAACATCCCATTTTCGGGCAAGGTGGCTTTAAAAAGAGTTGTGGATAGGGCTAAGAAGAGTTATTGATGATGCTTGTCTATAAAAAAAAGAAATGCAAATAAGTTTTTTGAAGTAGGGATATAGCATGGGATCAATTGATTTACTGTCCTTTCTATCCCTATACAGACCTTCAGTAAGAAAAAAAGCATCTATTGATATGAGGTAAAGTTTATGAAATTTGAAACAAATAATAGTTGAGAGACCTAATATGTTATCATGGGTGAAATCAACCCCTATGTTACATATAATTTTGCGTGGAAGACTTTTAGATGTGTTTTGCAAGTTGTTCTTATACGGAATAATCTTTCTATCTAAATCGAGTTTTTTGCAACATTCTCAGCATGAACCATTCTTCACAATAAGTTGTTAGAAAAAAGAATATTCACTTAAACAGCTACCTTACTATGGCAACATTGAAAAAACAACAAACCCTCTCCATACTCAATATGGGAGCAGTATTATTTACCATTGGTATCAACTATTTCTCGCAGCTTTACACAATCAATGGCAATAGAGTGAGCGATATGAGCAACAAATACAGTAATTTGTTTACTCCAGCAGGATATGCATTCGCTATTTGGGGTATAATATTCTTAGCTCTTTTTATATTTGCAGGATTTCAAATTTATCGCACTTTTGTACGTAAAAAAAAATTCGATTTCATTAGTCAAGTTGGACTTTGGTTTATCATCGCTAATGTGGGCACAGGATTGTGGGTTGTAGTATGGCTATACGATTACACATTGGTGTCAGTGCTGATTATGCTAGTAATACTCTTTTCCCTCATCAAAATTGTGGTTAATACCAACATGGAGCGTTGGCGAGCACCTGCAAAAACAATTATGTTTGGTTGGTGGCCCATCTCCATATTTGCAGGATGGATTTCCATAGCAACTATTGCTAATATTGCAGCTTACTTGTCTAAAATTGGTTGGAGTGGTGGTTTCTTAACGCCGATTGATTGGACAATTGTGATGATAGTGGTTGCTACATTGTTGAACTTGGTTTTGATTTACACAAGGGGTATGCGCGAATTTGCAGTGGTGGGAGTATGGGCTTTAATTGCCATTTATGTACGCCATCAAAACAGCTACGAGTCAATAGCCATGACAGCATTGGTAGGTGCAGCATTTATTTTTATTTCAGTATTTGTTCATGCGTTTATGAATAGGAAGATTAACCCATTTTATGGAAAATACTTTAGATAGCTTGTGTTCTATATTGTTTTATAATAACTTATGCACTCCGCCCGACATAGGTTTCACCACGTTTCTCATATCCAATTCGGGCAATGGTAACTAATTAATATCACAAATAATACAGCTTATCGTTATCAACAAACTTTCCATTGTGTTGTCGATAATTTTTTGATTCTAGGTATTTAGAACTACTCAAAAACTCTAATGATATTAATGTTTAATAAATTATAACCTGTTGTTATGAGATGTCATTCAATTAAGCTGCCAGTTATCTACAATTATTATCTTCAAAAGACAAAAACTGTCTTCAGCACAGAAGCCTACAAGAGAAAACAGATCTTAATTCTGGTGGACAGCGTAGGAGGAAAGGAAACACTTTGAAAATTGATTTGAATAAAGCTTATTAGAGCATGATTATTGGCGAAGTCACTTTTAATACAGAAGCATTGACTCATCAGATTTGCTTTGTGCATCTGCTACGTTATCTGAATTATCTTGCAGTAAGATTCGAACACTCGTAGAGTAAGACATGAAAATCAATCTTTCTATCAGCGCTAAACTTAAAAAAAGAAAGTATCAGAAATAGAACACTATACAACATACAATTCTGAGAGAACAAACTTGGGAAAATCGTTTAAATGAAATATTAAAACATCAGCCAACTAACAATAAAGGAATGATAACTTTTCAAAATCAGTTGATAAAATATCACAAGTTCCTGTTCGCTTTTCTCTATTACCCAAAATGCCTTCCGAAATCGATGCATCAGAGCAATCAACAAGAAATATAAGAATAAAACAGAAGATATTTCGTCGATTTAAAACTCAAGAGAGTGAATTTGCATTTACTATTCTCATACATGTGATTAATACAATATCATGTGATTAATACACTATGAAGAACAGAAAGGGTATTGTAAATTCTATAAAAATTATCTCTAACATGCAGACTGACTCATTACCATTATTTTTTATTTTTCTTGAATAGAGAGGTTTTTTCAATCATTTATAAAAAGGGTTTCTGCGTGGATTCATAAGAAACCACACAACATCTATAACGTTTTTTAACTCTTTATTTAATTAAACAAGCATTAATAATTTTGTTTTGTTTGAAGAATTTTTATTACATTTGACGAATATTTCTATATTACAAGATATGAAACATAAAACATCTGTTTTAATTGTTAGTTCTAAGGATAAAAACAGTAATATAATTCAAGTTCCCACCCATTTATTAATGTACTGGAAGAGGTATATTGTAGCCTTTTTCTTTATGGTAATCTCAATATTTCTTGTTTCGGGATTTTTTATTTATCAGAATACAAGTCAGTCATATCGTGACAGGCTTGCAAGAGCTAATTATGTGCGAAGTCAGATAGACCTGCAAAAAGTGCTAGGTACTTTTGCTTCTATAGACTCAGGAACTTATAGAATAAACCTGTTCTTGGAGGAGTTAGGTCTTGGCAATTTACAATTGAATAATGCAGGAGGTTTAGATGCTGGCTTCGACATTGTTAACATCAATGACATCAGTGAATTTTATGATAATCAGCTAGTTTCTTTAGAGGAAACTTTAGGTGGTTTGCCACTGAGAAAGCCACATCTGGGTTCAATAAGTTCTCATTATGGCTATAGACGTAATCCGTTTACGAGAAGGGGCATTGGTTTTCACTCGGGTGTTGACATCAGAGGTAAAGTTGGAGATACTATCAGAGCCACAGGCAAAGGTGTTGTTACATTTGCAGGTTACAACGGCGGATATGGAAGAAGTATTGAGATAAAACATAGTGAGACACTGCGAACATACTACGCACACTTGGATAAGGTTGATGTTAAAGAAGGTGATATTATAAGCAGTGGTCAACATATAGGTCTACTGGGAAACACAGGAAGAAGCACAGGACCACATCTGCATTACGAAATTAATTTAAATAATAATAAAATCAACCCAATAAACTATTTTAATTTTGAGGAAAAAAAAAGCTATGAGCAGTAAAGAAGAAAAATACAAAAATAAAAATTCTGGTGTTTCTAAATTAGACTCCTTGCCTATAAACACAGTCTTAGGAACTGATATTAATTATAAAGGTGATATATCGGGAGATAGTATAATCCGCATTGATGGAAAAGTAGAAGGTAATATTTCATTAAAAGAGGGTATCATTTTAGGAGAGAAAGCTTATGTAGAAGGTAATATGGATAGCGATTACATTATCCTTTTCGGTCATATCAAAGGTAATATTAAAAGCAAAGAGATTATATTAAAAGCTACAGGAATAGTAGAAGGTGACATTCAAACAGATGCCCTAGAGATTGAAATGGGAAGCAGATATAATGGAAATTTAAAAATCGGCAAAATAGAGACTAATAATGACGACGGAGCCAAAATTTTCGACAGAAAGCCAGAATTGATTATCTCAGAGACTGAGAAAAGTCTTAAGATTTAACGTAAGCTTAAGCTCGGTTACTATTCAGCAAAAGATAGGTGCCACTCTCAATTGAATAAGTATAATGAAGGAAAGATTTCTTCAAGATACTTCTCTTGTCATTGCAGCGATGATGCAGGCGTGAAAATAAAAGGCAAAAACCATTGGGCGTGGACAGGGCAAAATAAGAAAGCTACATATATTTCAACAATCGATAATAAGGTCATAAAAAGTATAAAGGTAAACTTTAAAAATGGCTTTGAGCAAAGCCATGGCATAACTATTTTGTTGAACACATCTCATTTACTTTTCTAACAATAAATCGACACCTACAGGATAATGATCTGACAAATAATCAGTTTCACCCTCATTAAATATAAATGCATCAACTACTTTATCTATTAGATTGACAGGTACAAAAATATAGTCAATCCGCTCTTGACTTTTTGCTCGTACAGCTTTGTGCTTCGAAACATCCATTAGTATAGGTGTAGGAAATGTTGCTCGTTTATCTGGCGCCACATACTCACGACATACATCAATCAAAGGATAAGACAGGAATCTAGATATAGTTGAGAAATCAATCCTACCTTCAATCAAATTCTTATTCTCTTTTTCTCCTGACCTTTTCAACAAACCTTTAGAGTCCATAAAGTCAGCATCTATTGGTGAATGTGCATTCATGTCTCCCATTAATAAAAAGTTTTCTAAATTCTCCTTTTTGATATAATCAAGTATAAACTTTGCCTCATCAAGTCTTTCTTTCGCATTAAATGGGTTCAAGTGCGTTACTAAAAAATCCAATCCAAATGTTTCAACATGCAAAAGTCCATGCCCGCAATTCTCAAGTATTTTATTTTTTACGAGTATTGGTTTCTTCGAAGTTAAACCCACAGGACAGCCATCTTCTTTAATAATAGCTGCATACTTGTGTCCCCACTTATTTGCAAGTTCAGTTAAGCTTTCCTGAGTGAAACCGTAAAGTTCCTGCATTGCTAATACTTCAGGATTTCTATTTTTAATCCAGTTAACAAAACGTTCTTGTCTATCAATATCCTTCCCAAAATCAAACCCATTAAATATATTATACGATATGACGTGAACTTTTTCAACATTAGGTTTCCAATATCTTTCTAAGGTTTGAACATCTCTTTGAGCATAGCTCGACGAAAGCACAATAACACTTAGCGTAACCAATAGTAAAATTTTATTTCTCATAATGTTTATAGTTTTCACTGTTTTTCAAACCAAAAATAAAGATTAAACCGATTAAGTAGATACCAGAACAATGATATTAAAAAAAGATCAATTGCATCATATAAATCACAATAACTTATACACCCCACCCGGCAAAGGCTTCACCACGTTTTTCATTTCCAATTCGAGTAATGTAAAAAACAATTCCGACACAGGAACATCCAATTCAATAGCTAGCATATTAACATGAGTTGACTCCACATTATTAAGCGCATTAAATACTCGCTCCTCGGTTTCGGTAAGTTGCAGAAACAACTCCCTTTGTTTAGGCTGCGGTTTCGCAGAGTCATCCCACCCCATGTGTTCTACAAAGCCTTTGATGTCTTGCATCAGGATGGCTCGATCAGATGCAATTAACCTGTTGCAACCAACCGATGCAGAGTCAGTAATCCGACCAGGCACTGCGAATACTTCCCGATAGTACGAGTTGGCTATGTCGGCAGTAATAAGCGACCCACCTTTACTTGACGACTCTACTACCACCAAGGCATCCGCCAACCCAGCAACAATTCGATTGCGACGCACAAAATTGAATCGCTCAGGTTGTGTTCCACTGGGAAACTCTGTAACGAGCGCTCCTGCATCCAGCATATCAATAGCAGTTTTGCGATGCACCGCAGGATATATTCTATCTAAACCATGTGCCAAGACAGCAGCAGTTGGGACACTGTTTTCGAGTGCCGCCCTATGAGCACATATATCAATTCCATAAGCCAATCCACTTACCACCAAAATGTCTGAGAACTTGGTCGAAAGATCTTTTACAAACTGATTGCACACTTCATATCCTTGTTGCGTGGCACTGCGCGTACCCACAACACTAACTACTTTCTTGTAGTTTAAATTGCTATTCCCTTTCACATACAACAAGATGGGTGCATCCACACAATGAGTCAGTCGTTCGGGATATTCAGGGGAAGTAAAAAAAAGCAAATCTAAATTGTTTTTAGAAACAAAGACTAGTTCTTCCTCTGCTTTACGAAGCACTTCTTTGCTTTTTATTTCGTTAATCAGCCGATGAGAAATGCCTTGTATCTTCCTTAGATTCTTTGCAGACTCCTTAAATATTTGTTCTTCGTCACCCACAATTTGCATTAAGTTGCGAGTAAGTGCAACGCCTACACCCGTAATATGCGTTAAAGCAATTTGATAGAGCGTTTTATCAGTAATAGATATTGACATGGATACTATTATTCAGCTGTGTGTTCATTATTAAGGATGCAAACACTGTACTTATAATCAACAAACACAAACTATGAACATGCGATATAATGATTCAACTACAAATATACGAAGGATTATTAACTTAAAAATAGGTATCAAGAAATATAAGAGATAAAAGTAGAATTTGCAGTTAACATCAATAGAATAAAGTAGGATTGAGCGCTTTTGAACTAAAGGTAATTACTTTCTGTTATTTATGGGTGTATCCACTAAGCGTATAGTATTTCAACAAGAGATTTACGCTAACAGATGAAATGAACCAATAAACTTGAATGTTAATTATGAGACTATATGTTTTACTGTTACTAATCGGACTATTTAATCTTCAATCTTTTTCTCAATCATCCAAGAGGGAAAAGCCCAAGCTAGTTGTTGGAATTGTTGTGGATCAAATGAGAAACGATTATGTAGAACGTTTTTGGGAACATTACACCGACGAAGGCTTTAAAAGATTGGTCAACCAAGGATATCGTTTCAGAGATAATCATTTCAACTATGCACCCACCCACACTGGACCAGGACATACATCAATTTACACAGGGACAAGCCCCATGAATCATGGCATTATTGGCAACAATTGGTTTGACAAAACATCAAGCGAAATGGTATATTGTGCAAACGATACCAATGTTACCTCAGTAGGTACATCGGATGTGACAGGACAAATGTCTCCCCACCGCATGTTGAGCACAACAATAGCTGACGAAAATCGATTAGCCACACAAATGCGTGGAAAGACTATTGGCATAGCAATAAAAGACCGAGGTGCAATATTGCCTGCTGGTCATACTGCTAATGCAGCTTATTGGTTTCACGGAGAAGATGAAGGAAGATGGATTAGCAGTACTTTTTATATGGAAACATTGCCACAATGGGTTGTCGATCTCAACAACTCAAACAAAGCAGCATCCTATCTAAAAACATGGGATACGCTCTACCCCATCGATACATATATTGAAAGCGGAAGTGATTTAAATAATTTTGAACGTGGCTTTAAGGGCAAAGAGACCGCAACTTTTCCATACAATGTGGAAAAACTGAAAGCTGATAATAACAATTTCGAAATTCTTCGCTCACTTCCTTATGGTAACGACCTTACTACTGATTTTGCTATGGCTGCTGTAAAAGGAGAAAAATTGGGACAAGACCACGAAACAGATTTTCTGACAATCAGCTATTCTAGCACAGATTATATTGGTCATAACTTTGGAGTAAGCTCCAAAGAAGTTCAAGACACCTACATTAGACTAGACAAAAACATTGCAGACCTATTGAGTTTTTTAGACAAAGAAGTGGGCAAAGATAATTACATCCTGTTTCTTACTGCAGATCATGCAGCAGGTGAAGTGCCAGCCTATTTGGAGTCCTTGAAAATTCCAGCTGGTTATTTCAACGCCAAAGAGTTGCAAAAAGACCTTGAAATACTCTTAGAAAAAGAATATGGCAGCAAGAAGATAATAGGAAATGTTTATAATGATCAGATTTACTTTGACTACAAAGTATTAAATCAATTGGGTGTTGACTCACGTCAACTCCAAAATAGAGTAGCCGATTACCTGATAGGCTACAAAGACATTCAACGTGTGTACACGCGCGAGCAGATAGTAAAAGGTGCTTATACCGAGGGTGTGGATGCAGCGATTAAAAACGGATTCAACCACAAACGCAGTGGCGATTTGGTCTATGTTTTATCTCCCAATGTGAGTTCCTATATACACAAAGGTAGTTCACACGGTAGCTCTTACAGTTATGACACACATGCTCCTCTGTTCTTTTATGGTAAAGGGATAAAAAGTGGTAGCACTTCGCGCAGAAGCGAAATTGTTGATATTGCTCCTACCATTGCTACGATGCTTGGAATTTCGTATCCAAGTGCAACAACGGGGAAACCATTGAATTGGATGATGGAGGAGTAGTGAGATTTGCTTGTGCAATTTGCAAACTGTATGTTGTGAAGCATGAAGAGATTTGCACTAATTTGTAATCGAAATGTTTGTGTGGCATAAATGAGACTGGAAGTTTCGCTAGTGCGACTCATACATTACAAAACAATCACTAAAACGGATATTTATTTTTGAATGTTTGTATCAACCTAGATATGTGAGATTTATCGCTTTTGAACTAAAGCTATTTGATTTCTGTTATATATTGCTGTAACACTAGTGCGTAAAACATTTCAACAAAGAATGTTACGCTAACAGATGAAACGAACTAAAAAACTTGAATATTCACAATGAGGCTATATTATTTACTTTTGCTAATCGGATTATTTAACTTACAAACCTTTTCTCAACCTGCCAAGAGGGACAAAGCAAGACTAGTTGTAGGGGTAGTAGTAGATCAAATGCGAAACGATTACGTTGAACGATTTTGGGATCATTATTCCGACGATGGTTTTAAAAGATTGGTCAACCAAGGATATCGATTTAAAGATACACACTTCAACTATATACCTACTAAAACTGCGCCAGGACATGCGTCTGTTTTCACAGGAACTAGCCCTATGAATCATGGCATTATCGCCAACTCATGGTTCGACAAAACAACAGGAAAATCGGCATATTGTGCTGGCGACACAAGTGTAGCGTCTGTGGGCACATCAGCTAAGACAGGACAAATGTCACCCCACCGGATGTTGACTACTACAATAGCTGACGAAAACAGACTAGCCACTCAAATGCGTGGTAAAACCATTGGAATAGCAATTAAAGATAGAGGAGCTATACTGCCTGCTGGGCATACTGCTAGTGCAGCTTACTGGTTTCACGGACAAGATGAAGGTAGATGGATTAGTAGTACTTTTTATATGGAGACATTGCCTCAGTGGGTAGTTGATTTTAATAATTCAGGTAAAGCAGCCTCTTATCTAAAAACTTGGGACACTCTTTATCCCATTGAAACTTACATAGAAAGCGGAAGCGATCTCAATAATTTTGAAGGAGGATTTAAAGGAAAAGAGACAGCAACTTTTCCATACGACATACATAAATTGGAAGCAGACAACAGGAATTTTGAGATTCTCCGATCGATTGCCTTTGGAAATGATTTGACGACAGACTTTGCTATAGCAGCTATCAAGGGAGAAAACTTAGGTCAGGATTACGACACCGATTTTCTAACAATTAGCTATTCCAGCACCGATTATATTGGTCATAACTTCGGAGTAAACTCCAAAGAAGTGCAAGACACCTATATAAGATTAGACAGAAACATTGCCGATCTGTTAGATTTTTTAGATAAAGAGGTTGGAAATGACAATTACATACTGTTTCTCACTGCTGATCATGCTGGAGTAGATGTGCCGTCTTATTTGAAATCATTGAACATTCCTGCTGGGCACTTCAACACTAGAGAGATGAGAAGTCACGTTCAGGCTTTTACAGAGAAAGAATATGGAGAAAAAGACTTAATTGAAAATGTATCCAATGATCAAATTTTCTTTGACTATAAACTAATGAACCAATTAGACATTGACCCACAAGAGCTACAAGACAAAGTGGCTGACCTTCTGATTCAATACGAACACATTCATCGAGTTTACACACGCAACCAAATTATTAAAGGAGCTTACACAGAAGGAGCAAATGCATTAATTAAAAACGGTTTTCATCACAAACGAAGTGGTGATGTTTTGTACATCTTAGAACCATCGTATGTCTCTTCCTCACGCACAACTGGAAGTTCGCATGGCAGTGGATATAGTTACGACACACATGTGCCTCTATTCTTTTATGGCAAAGGAGTGAAAAGTGGTAGCACTACACGCAGAAGCGAAATTGTGGATATTGCACCTACTGTTGCTACCATGCTTGGTATTTCGTATCCAAGTGCAACAACAGGGAAGCCATTGAATTGGATGATGAAGGAGTAGTGGGGCTTGCTTGCGCAGTTTGCAAACTTGTATGTTGCGTAACAAAAAAAGCTTGCCAATGGGGAGTCGATATTAATTGATAGAGACTTGACACATAGGTCAGCCCTAGCATCTTGGCTGTTTTAAATGTACTCTTTAAACGCCTCATCAAAAATAGTTGGTTGCGACAACACTCCATCAATCAGGCACACCACATCAATTTGTGCTTTCGCACACAGCTTCTGATCAGACAGTCGGATGATGCGCTGATGGAACACATAAATAAGTCTCTTTTTCTCAAGGGCAATGGTACATTTAAATTTGTCCATACCAATCAATGGCACCTTATATCGGATTTCGACACGCGACACAACAGTATCTATTCCTTGTTGGTGCAACTCGTAAAAATTAAGACCCACTTGTTCTAAAAACTCATGACGTGTTACTTCGAAGTAGTGCTGATAGTTGGCATTGTTTACATGACCCTGAACATCGCATTCGTAGTCACGCACCTTCATCTCATGTTCAAAAATTACTGATTTCATAATAATTTACTCCCCATTCTTATTAATAAGAATGGGGGAGTATGTTTTTTCTAAATGATTATTATTCTTGCTCTTTCAACCACTCTCTGGCGTTGACAAAAGCTTCCATCCAGGGAGTAACATCATTTCTGCGATAACTGAAAGGATAGTAAGCATTCTGCCATGGGAAGATACTTCTTTCTAAATGAGGCATCATTACTAAATGACGACCATCTTTAGAACAGAGAGCGGCAGCATTATAGTCCGATCCATTTGGATTGCCTGGATATTCATCGTACACGTATTTCGCAGAAACACCATAATCAGATTCCGATTCTGGCAACACAAAACGTCCCTCACCATGAGCAGCCCAAACTCCTAATGTGGTTCCCTTCAATGATTTCAACATAACTGAATTATTCTCAGGTATCTCAACACTTACGAATGTTGACTCAAACTTACCCGATTCGTTAGGATGCATCTTCGGGTGATTGTCGCCCAGTTCGGGAAACACCAAACCTAGTTCCATCATCAATTGGCAACCATTGCAAACCCCAAGACTCAATGTATCTTCACGATCGAAGAAGTTTTGCAAGGATGTTTTAGCCTTCTCGTTATACAAGAAACCACCAGCCCATCCTTTGGCAGAACCAAATACATCGGAGTTGGAAAAGCCACCGCTAAAAACCAACATCTGCACATCTTCCAATGTTTCGCGTCCTGAAGTGAGGTCAGTCATGTGAACATCCTTCACATCAAAACCTGCAAGATATAAGGCATACGCCATTTCGCGTTCGCCATTTGTGCCTTTATCACGGACAATGGCAGCCGTAATTCCTGTTGACTCTTTGCGATCGGGATTCAATCCCATGTCTTGCATCTTTCCAGTGTAGTCAAGATTGAATTCAAACTTGAGAGGTTGCTTCTTGTAATTGTCGAAGCGAGCCTTGGCTGCCTCTTCTCCACTTTGCCTTTGGTCCATCAAATAAGAAGTGTTATACCACACATCGCGCAATTGATCTACATCGAACTCTTTTCTAAAGTCATCTTTTTCGATAATGAATTTACGCTCCTCAATGGGGCGAGCCACAATAGCATGCCCAATACCATAATCGTCTAATATCTTCTCAACCAAATGATGGTGTTTTACTTGCACCAACACGCCAGGATTTTCAGAGAACAACACTTTTATTAAATCTGAATGGCGTATCTTATCCAATCGAGCCTCCAAACCTCCCTGTGTGTTTGCAAAGCACATTTCGAGCATGGCAGTAATCATACCTCCCGCCGAAACATCATGCCCTGCAATTACCAATCCGCGGTTGACAAGCTCTTGAACAGCAGCAAAAGCATTTTTGAAATACTCAGTGTCTTTTACTGAAGGTGCTTCGTCGCCCACTCTGTTCATTGTTTGTGCAAAGGCAGAGCCACCTAGCTTAAAAGCATCGAAAGAGAAGTCGATATAATATAGATAAGTCCCTTTGATATATGCTAACACGGGCGACACAATACGACGAACATTCCTCACCTCTGCTGCGGCAGAAATAATAACTGTACCAGGTGACAATACTTTTTCGTCTTCGTACTGCTGTGTCATCGAAAGAGAGTCTTTTCCAGTTGGGATATTGATACCCAAGTCGCAGGCAAAATCGGAGCAAGCTTCTACTGCAGCATACAGTCGTGCATCCTCTCCTGGGTTGCGACAGGGCCACATCCAGTTGGCACTAAGCGACACACCTAACAATCCTTTGGTCAACGGAGCAAACACAATATTAGTGAGTGCCTCTGCAATAGAAACTATTGAACCCGCTGCCGGATCTATCATGCCCACTTGCGGCGCATGTCCTACGGATGTTGCCATACCCGCAAATCCACGATAATCTAGTGCTACTGCACCCATATCACTCAAAGGCAATTGAATTTCGCCCTGACATTGCTGACGAGCCACTTTACCACTCACAGAGCGATCTGCCTTATTGGTCAACCAATCTTTACAAGCAACAGCTTCAAGTGTGAGTACATTATTGAGGTAGGTTTCTAGCTCTTCCACGTCATACACAGGAACATCGTACACCTCCTCCACTGTACTATCCTCCATCACCGTAGCTGGGGCTTTGCCAAAGAAATCCTCCAAATCCATATCGATAGGACGCTTTCCATCAGGTTGCTCAAATATAAACTTCATATCGTTGGTAGTTTCTCCTACCACATAAAAGGGTGCACGTTCGCGTTGTGCTATTTTTTCTATCCTCTCCAAATCTTCTTTTTTCACCAACATCCCCATACGCTCTTGGCTTTCGTTGCCAATAATTTCTTTTGCGCTTAGGGTGCTGTCGCCCACAGGAAGTTTCGACAAATCAATCTTGCCTCCAGTCTCTTCAACCAACTCGGAGAGACAGTTTAAGTGTCCACCTGCACCATGGTCGTGAATAGACACAATTGGGTTGTTGTTCGATTCGGACAATGTTCGAATCACATTTGCCACACGCTTCTGCATCTCAGGATTAGCTCGCTGAACTGCATTCAACTCGATACCCAATGAAAACTTCCCCGTATTAACCGACGAAACAGCACCGCCACCCATACCAATTCGGTAGTTATCGCCACCCATCACCACCACTTTCTCACCAGGCTCTGGCGTATCCTTCAGCGCATCGCTTCTTTTTCCATAGCCAATGCCTCCAGCAAGCATAATCACTTTGTCGAAACCATACTTTTTATTGTGCTCGACATGCTCGAATGTGAGCACCGAACCACAAATAAGTGGTTGTCCAAATTTGTTGCCAAAATCCGAAGCACCGTTAGATGCTTTAATTAATATCTGCTCGGGTGTTTGATACAACCATTTTCTAGGATTGATGGCTTGTTCCCATGGTCTGCCCTCCTCCAATCTTGGGTAAGAAGTCATATATACTGCAGTTCCTGCCAATGGCAACGAAGCTTTGCCCCCTGCCAATCGGTCGCGGATTTCCCCACCCGTTCCAGTTGATGCACCATTGAATGGTTCTACTGTTGTTGGGAAATTGTGAGTTTCTGCTTTGAGCGAAAGAACGCTATCCATCTCTTGTGTAGCAAAGAAATCTGCTTTGTCGCCACTTAGTGGAGCAAACTGCTCAATGGTGGGACCACCTACAAAAGCAACGTTGTCTTTGTACGCCGATACCAATGTGTTAGGATTGACAGACGATGTTTTTTTGATGAGTTGAAAGAGAGAGCTCTCTTTTTCCATCCCATCAATAATAAACTGCCCATTAAATATTTTGTGTCGGCAGTGCTCCGAGTTAACTTGCGAAAAGCCGAACACTTCACTATCTGTCAGTTTTCTATTCATTTTCTTACTCACACCATCCAGATAATCTATTTCGTCTTGACTCAGAGCCAAGCCCTCCTGCTTGTTATATTCGGCAATGTCATCGATGTGATAAATAGGTTCGGGTTCGATGTCGATATCGAATATCTGTTGATTCAATTCGTCATACACACGTTGAAGCATCGGGTCGTGCTCTTCAGATGGGTCGGTCGGGAAGTACTCTTCTATCCGATCGATACCCTCGATACCCATATTCTGAGTAATTTCGACAGCACACGTACTCCATGGGGTTATCATCTCGCGACGTGGACCCACAAAATGCGCGTTAACTTGAGTTTCATCAAGCTTTTTGGAGTTACCAAAAAGCCAATTCAACTTACTTATGTCTTCTTGAGAAAGTGCGGAATGCGACTGAACCGCGATAATGTTTTGAGAAGGAGTTTTGAAAAATAATATCATTGCCTACTAATTTATTTGAGGATTGACATAGAGATGTTTCAAATTATATCCCTATATTACAAACGGCAAAGTTAATGAAAAGAGATGACTCTCATCAAATTTTACCTGCATTTTGTATGTTTTAATTATTGAATGTATCTTTGCACTCTATATAAAAAGTAAGAACACAATTACTTATTAGGTTTTATATAAGAACACGCAATAAAACCAAATTATTATATAGCTCTGAAACAAAAGCATTTGAATCTACAAATGCAGTAAAAAAACAACAGTAAAAAAGAATCATTACAGTGGCTTCTTCTTGCAAAAACTTTCAAACAGTGATTGAACTTCAAAAAAGCCTCAAGGCATGGTAGAAACAATACTCTATGGATTTATCATTGGCGTGATCGTATCTGCACCCATGGGTCCTATAGGGATGCTTTGCGTACAACGAACACTAAATAGAGGCAGACTTCATGGTCTTGCAACTGGATTGGGTGCTATGGTATCCGATTTGCTCTATGCCACTATAACCCTTATTGGGATGGGGTTTGTTGACGACCTGATGCAAACTAACGAACAATTAATACAAATCATCGGAAGCGTCGTGATTGTGCTTTTTGGAGTTGGCATATTCAATACCAACCCGCTAAAAATAATAAGACCCAATTCAAGCACTCCCGAAACACGCTATAATCAAGATTTTATAACCGCCTTCTTACTTACGCTCTCCAATGTAGCCATCATCTTCCTCTTCATATCGCTGTTTGCTCGTTTTCAGTATAGCCCACTCGACACCAATTGGTTCACCTTTGCGGTTGCTCTCATCTCCATTGGTATAGGAGCATTGGCATGGTGGTTTTTCATTACCACTTATGTATCGAAACTTAAGAAGTATTTCAACCGTAAATCTCTTAAACTTTTCAACCGTGTAGTCGGAATCATCCTTGTTCTTTTGGGTGTGCTGGGCATAGTGGGCGCAACTCTCTTTAATAATTTAGGTAATATACCCCTTCACATACCTTCATTGTTCTAAAAAAACAATTCAACAACAGCAATTACTTTATCCACTTTTGAGACTACCAATACAAGAACAACATCTATTGCTTTTACTTTTAAAAACATCAATAAAGGGACTTCACCTCTCCAACTATTTTAAGTTTATTTAAATAGTCGGTCACCGCCTATGCCAATTGCATTTGAGAAATTGAAAAAGACGGACACCAGTTGTTCCATTTGCACCAAAAAAAGAAGAAAAGAGGGGACTTATTGGATATATTTTTTTTGAAAGGGTTAAAACAGACATGCGAGTAAGTCCTAAATGAATAATATATGAGTAATTATACTTACACTTGTTAAAGAAACAGAAGTAAAGCAAGAAGTCGACCTCCAACACAAGCAATATATTGTTGCAATTAGGGAAAGACGCTTCCGACTTCTCTAAAAAACATTTGTCAATTAGGAAAAGATGCTTGCGACTATGCTAATTCACAGATGGAAAATAGAAAAAGACGCTTCATGCTTTTTGCTCTCAACAAACAAAATCATGATACAAAACAACGCTATCTACCTAAACAATAAGGACTAACAAGCTTACGAATTGAAAGTTCGAAAATGAGCAACTGTTGGTTTGAAGGAATAAAACAACAAGAACAGGAGATAAAAACGAGACAGATGAATTATAAACTAGTAGAAAATGGATATTTGAAGCGATCCAGAGCGCTACACAAATATTAAGAATAGTGTTAATCTTTATATATTCCACAAAGGGAAGTATTACACAAATGTGCGATAATTCATCACTCAAAAACTGTGTTAATGTGCGTCTAATTTATCTATCGTTTAAAATCTACACACAAAGAATTACAGCTAACGATTGGTTTTTTTTTCTTCTCGGTTTTGTTTGTCCAGCTTTTCTAGCATCTTATATTTTGCCTGTCTTTTTTTCCATCTATCCCTTGCATATTTTTGCATGTCAGCAATGGTGTCTTTTTCGTCCACTATCTCAAGCCCAAGCAAAGTTTCGATAATATCCTCCATTGTTACAATTCCATCCAAGCCACCATACTCATCTAATATTAAAGCAATATGCTCTTTCTCCTCCAATAAGTTTTCCCACAATGTAAATATCACAATACTATTGGGCACAACAAGAATCTCTCGTTTAATATCTTTCAACCTCATCTCGTGTTTGTCTTCTGCCAGCTTTTCGAAAACCTCTTGCGTAAAAATATACCCTGTAATATTCTCCTCATTTTCCGAGTATATCGGTATACGAGAGAATTTGAGAATATCTTTATTTTTGAAAAAATCACTCATCAATTGCTCCTCATCGGCAATAGACACAACAACTCTTGGCGTCATTATCTCTCTTGCTTTCACATTCTTAAGACGAAGAATATTTTGAATTATTTTATGCTCCTTGTTCGAAAAAACACCCTCGTCGGCTCCTATCTCTGCTAATACTGCAATTTCCTCTCTACTAGTAGTTTGGTCGGGACTGTTTTTTGAAATTACTTTTGTAATAAATGCCGACATAACAACCAATGGATAAGCAACAATTATCATCCCCTTCATAATATTTGCAGAAACCCTCGATAAACTTTTCCAATAGATAGCTCCAATTGTTTTTGGTATTATTTCTGAAATCACCAAGATTAAAACTGTCAGTATAGCAGACACAAGCCCGAAATAGACTTCACCAAAAACAAAAGTAGCTTGTGCCCCAACTCCAGCTGCACCAATTGTGTGTGCCACAGTATTTAATGATAATATGGCAGACAAAGGCTTATCAATATTGTTTTTTAAATCAAGGAATTCTTCAGCCCAAGCATTCCCGCGTTCATGCTTCACAATCAAAAAGGAAACGGGAGTTGAAAGAAGCACAGACTCCATTATCGAACAGAGAAATGAAACAAAAAGCGCCAGAAACAAATAGAAAAATAGTAGTAACATGATTATTTGTTGTTATTTCGGTTGCTAGCAATGTATTTATAACAAGAGTTTTAATTCGTGATTATTATAAATTAAACTGCATTGCACATCACAAATATACAAAACTTCACACACACTATGGCGCAATCTGGATTGTAATTGTTGATGAATGTTTATTCGTGTCTAGTTATATACTAGCGTCTTGCGCTCGTGCGGTTTTGCAAACGCTATAATGGGCAGGCGCTGGTCTTTGGCTGGCGCTGGTCTCCGACCCAGTGCGTCCACGGTTAAAGTTGGAGACACAAGCCGGGAGACTTGCGCTCAATGTCATTAAGTTAAGCCCTTTTCTAATGTATTCCTACTGTTTCCCGCCGAGATTACTTTTGATGTTTGCATTTAAAGCCTGTAAGGCTGGCATAATTCA